>DATGOD010000027.1:0-3975 GCA_035306305.1 Flavobacterium sp. | reverse complement strand
CCTTTGTTTTTAGGTTGGATTTACCCGCATATTTTTACGCCGGTACACGTTATTTTTCTGGAGCTCATTATGGGACCAACCTGTTCCATTGTCTATGAAAACGAACCGATAGAGAAAAATGCAATGTTACAAAAGCCACGTAAAATGACAGAAACCTTTCTGAACCGGAAAGAATTAAGCATCAGCATTATTCAAGGTCTGATAATTACAGCAGGTGTATTATTCGTTTATCAATTTGCTGTTCAAAAGGGAAGCAACGAAGAAACTACAAGAGCAATGGTTTTTACTACCTTAATTTTTGCCAATATATTTTTGAGCCTGGCGAACCGCTCTCTCGTTTATAGTATATTCGACAGCTTCAAATACAAAAACCGTTTATTTCCAGTTATCATCGGAGCCACGTTGGCATTACTTTTTGCCATATTGTATATACCACTTTTTGCCGATTTCTTTCACGTAGCCGGATTGAACATCCCGGAATTAGGACTGTCATTTCTAATTGCAGCGGCTTCGGTTTTGTGGTTTGAGATGTTTAAATGGATAAAAAGAAGATAGTAAAGAAATGATTTTGCAATGCGAGATTATTTTTAAAACCTACACAAAGGAAAATATGCCGTGAATATCTTATACGCCGAAATTATAGTGGATAATGACAAGGTAGCCTCCGAAACAAAAGCCTATCAGAAGATACCGCAGATTTTATCTTTCGTGGATGAGCAGGGCGAGGATAATATGAAGCAGGAAATCGAAAGCAATTACAAGCGGATAAAAGCGGACGTTATGAATATCGTTGTCAGTGAAATGGAGCGTATCAAGAACGACCCGAACTTACAGCATTTGGTGCAGGAGAACTAAAAATTAAAGTGCCAAATATTGTCCGTTAAAAAATTATCTCTATCTTTGCGAGTGAATACTAACTAACTTGTTTGGTTAGCCAATAAATAATATGGAAAAGTTTAGCGACAGACAAATAGAAATAATGGAAGCTGCAACGGCTCGGATTGATACTTACGGTATTCAAAACCTGACTATCAAAAATTTGGCAGCAGATATTGGCTTATCTGAACCTGCATTGTATCGCCATTTTAAAAGTAAGAATGATATTTTGCTTGGTTTGCTCAATTATTTCATCACGGGAATGAAAAACCGCCTCAATAACATTCCTATAAATCCTGATGCAACGGCAGCAGATGAATTGAGATCCATTTTCAATTCGCAGCTACAAACATTTACCAATAAACCCGCAATTGTCAGTGTGATTTTTGCAGAAAGTATTTTTCATTATGATGAAGGATTAAGTTATAAGGTTTCAGAGATAATGGACTTAATGCACCAATACGTCAATAAGAACATTGAAAAAGGACAAAAAGGCGGAACATACAACAAGCTAATAGGTGCATCTACGCTTACCACTATTATACTTGGAGGAATGAGAATGACGGTTTTGAAATGGAAACTTTCAGGACATAAATCCAACCTGATAAAAGACGGTACAGCAGTTTTAGAGGGAATTTTAAAAATGATTGAAAAGAAATAATTAGATTATGAAAAAAGTAATTGTATTCGGAGTGGGAATTTTGTTATTGTGGAGTTGTAATAATTCTACTGAAAAATCAACAACATATCAGGAAACTGAAAATCACGCAGAACATCATCACGATGAAAATTCAGAAGGTATCGAACTCAATAGTGGAGAAAAATGGCTTGTGAATGAAGAAATGAAACCCTTTGTATTGAAAGGCGAAGAATTGGTGAATGCCTATATCCAAGATGGAAAGGCAGATTATAAAACTCTTGCCGAACAATTAAAAGACCAAAACAGCCAGCTCATAAAAAGCTGTACAATGGACGGAAAAAGCCACTATGAACTGCACAAATGGCTGCACCCGCACCTTGAAATAGTTAAGGCGTTGGAGAATGAAACAGATGCAACAAAAGCCAATGAAGTTGTTCAGCAACTGCAATCTTCCTATCAGAAGTATCATCTATATTTCAACTAACCTTTTTGATAAATAATGAAACATATTAACCTAATAGAAACCATACTCTATGTAAGCGACCAGCAAGCAAGTGCTGTTTTTTATGCAAAACTGTTCAGACAAAACCCCGACCTGAATGTTCCTGGAATGACAGAATTTAAACTTTCTGAAAGTTGCAAATTGGGACTAATGCCAAACAAGGGAATTGCAAAAATACTATCGGACAAAATGCCACATCCAGACCAAGGAAATGGAATACCAAGGTGCGAGTTGTATTTTTATGTAGAAAATATTGAACTCGAATTTGAAAACGCAATAGAAATCGGCGCAAAACTAATAAGTGAAATTAAAGACCAAGATTGGGGTGACAAAGTTTGCTATTTTGCAGATATGGATGGACATATTATAGCTTTTGCTCAAAAATATTATAATCAAAAATAATTCATTATGAATATAGCAGACTTACATCAACAGGAAAAGGAAGTTTCCGCAATCAATTTTTTTAAAGGCGAATTGGGAACAGCAACGACTATTCAATTAGAACGAAATGGCACGTTAAAAGAACACATTACCAAAACTCCGGCATTACTTCTATGTGTTTCGGGTGTGGTTACTTATGAAGATGTTAATGAACAGAAGATTAAATTGCAGCAGGGAGATTATATCTTAATAACACCTAATCTAAAGCATTGGCTTCTTGCTTCTGCTAAATCTCAACTTATCCTATATAAATAAAAAAATTTGCTTAATTATGTTAGTGAACGCTCACAAACTATTTATTATTCCGTTGCTATTTATCGGGTGGAATACCGTTCAGGCACAGGAAGTCTGGACACTGAAACAATGTATTGATACGGCACAGGTCTATAACAAAACCCTGCAAATCAACCGAAACCATATCAGCATCAGCGAACAAAGGGAAAAAGAAGCAAAAGCCAATCTTATTCCGAAAGTTACAGCCAATGCCGATTACAAATATTTTATGGAATTGCCTACGCAACTAATGCCGATGAATGCACTCAATCCGCAAGCACCGGAGGGACAATTCAGGGATTTACAATTTGGTGTTCCGCACAACATCAATGCAAATGTGCAGTTGGCAATGCCTTTGTATAATCCGCAGGTTTATGGAGCAATTAAGAATACAAAAATTGCAAATGAATTGACACAACTTCAATTTCAAAAATCGGAAGAACAGGTTTTATACGACATAACTACGCTGTATTACAATGCTCAAATTCTAAAACACCAATTGGATTTTTTGGAAAGCAATCTGATAAATACCCAAAAGTTATTAAAGAATATGGAATTGTTGAAAGAACAGTTATTGGCAAAGGGAACAGATGTGAGCAAAGTGAAATTGCAAGCCGAACAGTTAAATACCCAAAGAGAAAACGTTCACAACAAATACATTTCAATTCTGAATGCACTAAAACTGAATATCGGTATTCCGTTGGAGCAAAATATGACCGTTGTTTCTGAAATCGAACAACAAGCCTTAACTGAAAATAATGTAGAAAACATATTGGATTTGAAGATTATTCAGACACAAAATAAACTATTGAATAACGAATTGAGTACGCTGAACAAATCACGGTTTATGCCCTCACTGAATTTGATTGCTTCCTACGGAACAACAGGTTTTGGCTACGATAAAACACCAAACGATTTTCTGAAATTCTATCCCATAGGCTTTGCAGGTTTGCAACTGACTTACCCGCTTTTCAACGGAACGGTTACACAACGAAAAATCAATCAAAAGCAATTAGAAATCAGCAATAACGAGTTACAGGCTCAACTGATTGGCGATAAAAACAAAATGGAAATTGAAAATGCAACCCAACAGCGAAATACGGCACAGCAAACGGTTATCAATACCGAAAATCAAATCGCTTTGGCTCAATCCATTTATAAGCAAACCATTTTACAACAAAAACAAGGTACGGCAACGCTTACAGATGTTTTATTGGCTGATAATGCACTTCGTGAAGCACAG
>DATGOD010000026.1:0-5637 GCA_035306305.1 Flavobacterium sp. | reverse complement strand
TGACGAAAAACGAGCCGATTTTATAAAATCTCTTTCCGAAAAAGAAAACGAAGTCATTATTATCGACCGACAACAACTCAACGAAACGTTTTTAGGACATTTGAAAGACGATTTTAATCGCTTAATTAATTATTCTTTTGTTGCTGTAATCTTGATTTTGTGGTATTTTTTCAGACGATTTGAATTGGTGCTCATCAGTCTTGTTCCAATAACAATTACCGGATTTATTACCATGGGAATTATGGGATTATTTGATATTCAGCTCAATATTTTCAGTACGATTGTAACCACACTTATTTTTGGTCATGGTATTGATTTTACTATATTTATGACCAGTGCGTTACAAAAAGAATATACACACGGAAAAAGTGAATTGACCACTTACAGAACCTCGATTCTATTGGCAGTACTTACGACAATTTTAGCTATCGGAGCGTTGGTTTTTGCCCAACATCCGGCATTGAAATCCATTTCAACATTGTCACTTATCGGAGTGTTTTCTGCACTGATAATTACGTTTGTTTTCTATCCGATAGTATTCAAAATTTGTATTGCTAATCGAGTAAAACACCACAAATCGCCCATCACATTTAGATTGTTTTTACATTCGTTTATTTCATTTTTTTACTACGGATTCGGATGTATTTTCCTTTCCGTGATAGGTCGTCTTTTTGTGTGGATTATTCCCAGAAATAAAGAAAACAAAATGTTGAAGTTGAGAAGTTTTTTATCGAAATTTTTGACTTCTGTTTTGTATTCCAATCCGTTTGTGAAAAAAGAAATTTTGAATCCACATAACGAAGATTTTTCCAAACCAGCGGTTATCGTTTCAAATCACACTTCGTTTTTGGATTCACTTACGCTGAGTATGGTCAGCCCGAAAATTATCTTTTTGGTTAATGATTGGGTATATAATTCACCTGTTTTTGGCAGATTTGTAAAAATGGCCGGTTTTTATCCGGTTTCAGAAGGTGTTGAAGGAAGTGTCGAACATTTGCGCGAAAAAGTCGAACAAGGCTATTCGCTGATGGTTTTTCCGGAAGGTTCACGTTCAGAAGATAATCATATTCGACGTTTTCACAAAGGAGCATTTTATTTGGCAGAACAATTCAACCTCGATATTTTACCGGTTTATATACACGGAAATTCAGAAGTATTGCCCAAAAATGATTATATTATTTACGACGGAAGTATGACCGTTAAAATCGGTGAACGCATTGCACAGAATCACCCCGATTTTGGAGAAAATTATCCCGAAAGAACCAAAAAAATAAATCGCTTTTTCCGAACCGAATTTACCGCATTGCGACAACAAATTGAGGATGAAAATTATTTTGAAAAGAGATTATATTTGGCCTATCTTTATAAAGATGCGGAAATTATTGAAGCGGTAAAAACAGATTTTACACAACATAAATCGGCTTACCACGCTTTATTTTTGCTGATTGGTAACAAAGCCAATATTTATCATATTGCTGATAATTATGGACAAATTGATATGTTATTGTCCTGGCAATATCCTTTGCGAAAAATAACTACATTTATCAAAGATGAAGAAAAACGATGTGTTGCTGCAATTAATTATCCTGTCGGAAAAAGTAATATTTTTTATACGAATGAATTTAATTTATCTGATATAGAAATAGATACACTTTTGATTTCCACGGAAATGAATCAAAATTTAGTTATTCCAGAAACAGTACAAAAAGTGTTTTTGATAGGCAATGTAGATTTGTCGGTTATCAAAAATCATCATGAGTTTACAGAATTTATCCATGAAAATGGAGTAAGAGGATTTGAAAGAATATAAGTAAAACACAAGATTTTCCTGGTTTTTAAAACCTAGAAGGTCTAAAGTTTACCTTTTTTTTATACAGCAAAATCAAAAGTTTAATTCATAAAAAAATGGATATTTCTCTTATCAAAAATTATACTACATTTGTAGTAGATGAATAACACAAAAAAATACGATGTCGTCATTGTAGGAAGCGGTCTTGGTGGACTCGTTTCTGCGATTATTTTGGCAAAAGAAGGCAAAAAAGTCTGTGTGCTCGAAAAAAATCAACAGTATGGTGGCAATTTGCAAACTTTTGCTCGTGATAAACGTATTTTTGATACCGGAGTTCATTATATCGGTGCTTTAGACAAAGGTCAAAATCTCTATAAATATTTTAGTTATATTGGCATTATGGATAGTTTAAAGCTGTCCAGAATGAACAAAAATGCTTACGATGTAATTTCCTTTGACGACGATCCGATAGCTTATCCGCATGCCCAAGGCTATGAAAATTTCACCAAACAGTTGCTGAAATATTTCCCCGAAGAAAAAGAAGCTATCGAATCTTATTGCCAAAAAATACAAGAAATCTGCGACGCTTTTCCGTTATATAATTTGCGTGAAGGAGAAAGATATTCCAGTGATATTTTGTCGATAAATGCGTATCAATATTTTCAAGAATTGACCCAAAATGAAAAATTAAGAGCGGTTTTGGCGGGCTCTAATTTTTTGTATGCAGGAATTCCCGACAAAACGCCACTTTATGTGCATGCCCTTTCGGTAAACTCCTATATTCAAAGTGCTTGGCGATGTTTGAATGGCGGAAGTCAAATCACCAAACAGTTGATAAAACAACTCAAAAAATTCGGCGGAGAAGTTTATAAACGAAAAAAAGTAGTCAGTTTTACTTCTGTAGAAAACAAAATTATCAGTGCCAATACCGAAGATGGAGAATCGTATTTTGGAGATGTTTTTATCTCCAATATCGAACCCAAAACGACTTTGGATATGGTCGGTAAAGATAAGTTTAGAAAATCGTATTATTCCCGAATTAAATCTCTGGATGTTTTGCCTTCTGCGTTGAGTGTTTATATTGTATTTGAACCCAACTCGGTTGCTTATATGAATTATAACAACTACCATTTTCGAGATAGTAAAAGGGTTTGGAATGCCGTTGATTATACCTCCGAATCATGGCCAGAAGCTTTCATGTTGTCCATGAATGTTTCAGAAGATAATCAGCAATGGGCCGAAAGCATGACCGGAATTACCTATCTACATTTTTCTGAGTTTGAAAAATGGGCAAATACACAAAATACGGTCACAATTCCTTCGGATAGAGGAGAAGCTTATAAACTTTTTAAGCAAGAAAAAGCCAACATTTTTATACAGGAAATTAAAAAGAGAATGCCGGAAATAAAAGGAAAAATCAAATCGGTTTATGCCTCCACGCCATTGTCATACCGCGATTATATAGGCGGATTCAATGGCAATCTTTATGGCTATGTCAAAGATTCCGAAAATCCGCTAAAAACCTTCATCTCTCCCAAAACCAAACTTGATAATTTGTTCCTTACCGGACAAAGTATCAACGTGCATGGCATTTTAGGCGTAACGATTGGTGCCGTTTTAACTTGCACAGAAATTGTTGGAAAAAAATATCTTATCGAGAAAATCAACAAAGAAATTTCGATTTTAGAAAAACAACAAGACAATGAAATGGTATAACTTCTTTTATTTGTTTATTGTTTGTGCTTTTTGTTCTTGCGGAATAGCCAAATCGGTACACCATCAACCTATTACTGAGAAATATAAGCAAGAGATACCAAAAGTTATTAAGCATTCAGATTCACTATTTTCTTCAGGAGAAAATTTTTTGATTCACAATCAATTTGGTCAATGGGAATTGTATGTTTCAGGCGATCCGCTCGAAAGAGGATTAACTATGGGCGCTTTATACGAACCTTTGTATCATTATCAGGAAGATGTTTTTTTTGGAAAAGTAAAAGAATTGGTTCCGTCCAAGTTTAAACAATCCTTATTGCGACAATTCTTGAAATGGTACAATCGCAAAATGTATTTATATATTCCAGAAGAATATAAAACCGAAATTTATGGTGTATCTCGATATGCCACAGACGAATACGATTATATTGCTTCGAAATATTTGCGAAATATTTATCTGCACGGAGCTCACGACATTGGTCATGCAATGCAGGATTTGGCTTTGGTGGGCTGCTCGTCCGTCGCTCTGTGGAACGACAAAACCGAAGATGGAAAACTGCTTTTAGGACGAAACTTTGATTTTTATGCCGGAGATGATTTTGCGAAAAATAAAATTATCGCTTTTGTCAAGCCTGATGAAGGTTATCCGTTTGCAACTGTTACGTGGGCAGGAATGATTGGCGTCGTATCGGGGATGAATAATCAAGGATTAACCATCACGATGAATGCCGGAAAATCAGATATGCCTTTGGTTGCCAAAACACCAATTTCGATTGTGGCAAGAGAAATTTTGCAATATGCATCAACGATTGACGAAGCTGTGGAAATTGCAAAAAACAAAGAGGTTTTTGTGTCAGAATCTCTGATGATAAGTAGTGCAAAGGATCGCAAAGCAGTTTTAATTGAAATGTCGCCGGCTAATTTTGGTGTTTTTGAAGCCGATAATGAATTGGTTTGTACCAATCATTTCAGGAGCGAAGCTTATAAAGACGACAAAAATAATCAGTTGCATATCAAAGAAAGTCATTCGCAATATCGGATGGAAAAAATAGAAGAAATTTTGTCAGAACAGCCCAAAATGAATCCGAAAAAAGTGGCGAATTTGTTGAGAAATCGAGAAGGTTTGGAGCATGAAAAAATAGGTTTTGGCAATGAAAAAGCCCTCAATCAGTTATTGGCACTTCATTCCGTGATTTTCCAGCCTGAAGATTTGTTGATGTGGGTTTCGTCTAATCCGTATCAACTGGGAGAATTTGTAGCTTATGATTTGCACGATATTTTCTCGGATAAGAAAAAGGAATTTACTTCGCATCACATAGAAGATTTGACTATTCCGAAAGATGATTTTGTGTATTCGACTGCTTATAAAAATTATGAATTATATCGAATCGAAGATAGAAAAATAGACCAAATTATTGAAGATAAATCGCATTTGTCTTCGGCAGAAATTAAACATTATCAGCAATTGAATCCTGATTTTTGGGCAGTGTATTACAAAATTGGAAAATATTATTACGACAAAGGATATTACACCATTGCTCAAGCAGAATTTGAAAAGGCACTTTCCAAAGAAATCACTACCTTGCCCGATAGAAGAAACATTGAAAAATATCTAAAAAAAATAGACCAAAAATTAAAATGATTCCAAAGATTGAATTAGCCTCAACCGAAGAGATAAAAGCTTTTCAGGAGAAAAAACTCCGAGAAATGCTGCTTTATCTCAAAGAGAAATCTCCCTTTTATCAGGAGAGGTTTGCTCAACACAATATTGATATTTCCAGCGTACAAACTTTGGAAGATTTGCACCCAATTCCGGTTACGACCAAAACAGATTTGCAGTTGCGAAACAAAGATTTCTTTTGCGTTCCGATGAGCGAAATTATTGATTATTCAACTACTTCTGGTACGCTCGGTAAACCAGTTTCGTTTGGGCTGACAGACAATGATTTGGGAAGATTGGCATATAACGAAGCCATTTCGCTCGCTTGTACCGGTATTCAAAAAGGTGATGTCGTTCAATTAATGACGACCATTGATCGGCGTTTTGTGGCGGGATTGGCTTATTTTTTAGGTTTGCGAAAACTCGGGGCGGGTGTAATCCGAATTGGAGCAGGAACACCGCAATTGCAATGGGA
>DATGOD010000025.1:0-2021 GCA_035306305.1 Flavobacterium sp. | reverse complement strand
TCGTAACCTTGTAAATGTCCAAAACCAAATGATGTGATTTCTGCCAAACGATATATTTTTTATAATCTCTCATATTCAAAAAGCTAATTGCTAAAGGCTAACAGCTTAAAGCCAATTTTTCGGCTTCTTTAACACCTTAACCAACTTCTCCTCCTCACTTCCAACTTCTGGGTGATAATCATAAACCCACTGAACATTTGGCGGCAGACTCATCAAAATCGATTCAATACGACCGTTGGTTTTTAATCCAAAAATAGTTCCTTTGTCGTGTACTAAATTAAACTCCACATAACGACCACGACGAATTTCTTGCCAGGTTTTGTTGGCTTCGGTGTATGGTAAATCTTTTCTTCGTTCAACAATCGGAACATAACATTCCAGAAAACTATTGCCAATTTCGGTTACAAAGTTGTACCAATCTTCCATTGACATTTCAGGTGTTTCCTGTAAATGGTCAAAAAACAAACCGCCAATTCCACGGGCTTCGTTACGGTGTGCATTCCAAAAATATTCGTCGCACGTTTTCTTGTATTTTGGGTAAAACTCCGGATTGTGCTTATCGCAAGCGGTTTTACAAACCTGATGAAAATGCACCGCATCTTCTTCAAACAAATAATACGGTGTTAAATCTTGACCGCCGCCAAACCACGAATTGACTTTATTTCCTTGTTTATCATACATTTCAAAATACCGCCAATTTGCGTGGACCGTTGGAACCATCGGATTTTTCGGGTGGATAACCAAGCTTAATCCACAGGCGAAAAAATCGGCATCGCCTACATTAAACGCTTTTTGCATGGTTTCGGGTAACGCTCCGTGAACCGCCGAGATATTAACCCCGCCTTTTTCAAAAACAGCTCCATTTTCAATCACACGGGTTCTTCCGCCACCGCCTTCGGTACGCTCCCACAAATCTTCACGAAATTTTGCTGTGCCGTCAATTTCTTCCAGTTTGGCAGTAATCGTATCTTGTAATTGCTGTATGTAACTATAGAATTTATCTTTCATTTTTTTAGAATTGAGAATCAAGATATTAGTAATGAGCTAACCTATAAGTTATTCATCTTTGTCATAATCTCAAACGAAAACATTTTGCTTTCTTTCTGAATAAACTGATACAAATGTTTAGCTCGTTCTTTTAACAATTGATTAGGCTGTTTTGCATCTAAACCGACCAAAATATCCGCCAGTTTCTCCATGTGTTCCCAAGGAAACTGCAAATCGATCAATTGCTGAAAAAATAAATTTTCTTCTTTTTCCAACACATCGTTTTTAGACAATCCCGTCTCTTCTAAAGTGGTCCAAAACACAGCTTCATTCCAATTTTCGGGCACAAATGTAATGCCCGAAAGCTTTTGCAAAATCGAGTTTAAACGTTGTTCGGTTTCGTTTTTTTTACTGGTGAGCATTGTTTCTAATCATGTTTAATATCTTTTTCTAAATAAATATCTCCATCAGGATTTCGTACCGTTTTCTTTTTATAGCCATCTTTGAAGAATTCAACTGTAAAATCAGGACAATCAGGAAGACATCCGCCAAACGGGCCATACATTTCCCATTGTCCTAAAGAGTCTGTATATTCTATTTGCTTTGTTTCAATGCACCTATATTGTACAGTATCCAATGGAATATTGGTAATGCTGTCGTAAACTATTCCGTTTCCACCATTTTCTCCCTCACATCCAAATAAAGAAAAAACTATAGAAAAAATAAAAAAGTATTTCTTCATGACTAAAAACTTACAACTATTAACTAAAAACTATCTTTGATACCCCTTCACCGCCTCTACAAACGCTTTGGCGTGTTCAACCGGAATGTTGGGTAAAATTCCGTGCCCTAAATTTACAATATATTTGTCTTTTCCAAATTCATCGATCATCTCGTGGACCATTTTTTTAATGGTTGGAATCGGCGAAAGTAATCTCGATGGATCAAAATTCCCCTGTAAGGTAATATTCCCGCCAGACAGATAACGAGCATTTCTTGGCGAACACGTCCAATCGACACCTAAGGCTGATGCT
>DATGOD010000024.1:0-5073 GCA_035306305.1 Flavobacterium sp. | reverse complement strand
AGCATTTGGCATCACACACAGACATAATGTAAAAAGGAAATAAGGTAATATTCTCATTTTTGAATAATAATTAATGCAACAAAGATACTATTATGTATCACAAAGCGTTGGTTTTTATTTTAATTTTAAGACTTTCAAGCTCCAAAGGTAATAAAAATTGACCATTCTGTTGGTTTTATCAAAAATACAATTTATTTTTATACCTTTGTAGATAGTAAAATTCGCATCAATCTGTTGCAAACACAACTCGTTTATAACCACATTTTCTTTATCCATGCAACCAAAAACCTTTGCTGAAAAAGTAATTGATTTTAACAGAAACCTCCATTATCCGGGAAAATTACCTGATGGTTTTCAGGTTTTAAACCCTTATTTTGACAATCCGGAAACGATGGTGGTCATGCAGCAATTTTACTATAAATATTATAACGATACGTTTGGCAGAAAGTTTATCATCGGTATCAATCCGAGTCGAAACGGTGCAGGAGTTACTGGAGTTCCGTTCACGGACACCAAACGATTAGAATCGGTTTGTGGCATCCCGATGCAATCGGCACATACACACGAGATTTCTTCTGTTTTTCTGTACGATATGATTGTTGCTTTTGGCGGAGCAAAGGATTTTTACAGCCGTTTTTATATCAATTCGCCTTTTCCGTTGGCGATTGTCAAAAAATCAAAAGGAGGCAAATTTTTGAATGCGAATTATTACGACGATAAAAACCTTTTTGCGGAAGTTAAGAGTTTCATGATCACATCGCTCGAAAAGCACATTAGCCTTGGATTAGACACCTCGGAAGTTTTTATATTAGGAAAGAAAAATGCTGTGTTTATACAAAAATTAAATCAGGAGAAAAAACTCTTTGACAAACTGACTGTTCTTGAGCATCCGCGTTTTATTCAGCAATACAAATCCAAAGAAAAACAATTGTATATTGATAAATATATTTTGGCTTTGCATTCGTAAAAAATAACAAAACGGATTGCTTTCCGGATTCTGTTTTCTACTTTTGCTTCAAGTTTTACCACCATGAATCTCGACGATTACCACAAAAAGGCTAAAGCCAAACAGGCGGAACACAAAAAGTTTTTGGCTAAAATAAAAAACAAACCACCCAAGCATTTTGACCAGAAAATGCAAGACATTCACGACGATGTATTTGATCGGGTTGATTGCCTTTCGTGTGCCAATTGTTGCAAAACCACTGGGCCACTTTTTACACAAAAAGACATCGAAAGGTTGGCTAAAGTTTTCCGTATGAAACCTCAACAGTTTATCGAAACCTATTTGCGCATCGACGAAGATAACGATTATGTATTACAATCGGTTCCGTGCCCGTTTTTGGGTAGCGACAATTATTGCTCGGTTTATGAAGACAGACCGAAAGCTTGCCGAGAATATCCACACACCGATAGAAGAAAGTTTTATCAAATCAATCATTTAACGCTCAAAAACACCTTGATTTGTCCTGCCGCTTATGAAGTTGTTGAACAAATGAGTGAGGAGTTTAGGTAATTACATTATTAAAAAAACTATCTTTGTCCTATGCAAAACGAACAACATATTTTTGGCATCCGAGCTATTATCGAAGCGATAAACGCCGGAAAAGAAATCGACAAAGTGTTTATTCAAAAAGAAGCTCAGGGCGAGTTGATGCACGAGTTACTGAAAACATTAAAGAAAAACAACATCAATTTTTCTTACGTTCCGGTTGAAAAGCTCAATAAATTGAGTAAATTTAACAATCATCAAGGGTCGGTAGCTTCTATCTCGCCAGTAAAATTTATTTCAATAGAACAGTTGATTGAAAATACTTTGGAGACAAAAGAAAATCCGCTGTTTATCATCCTTGATCAGCTATCGGATGCACGAAACTTTGGTGCTATCGTTAGAACAGCTGAGTGCGTGGGAGCTGACGGTATTATCATTCCGAAAACAGGTGCCGCTCCAGTAAATGCCGATGCGGTAAAAACTTCTGCCGGAGCATTATTCAATATGCCTATTTGCAAGGTCGATCATGTGAAAGACGCCGTTTTTTATTTGCAAGGTTCTGGTATCACCACTATTGCAGCCACCGAAAAAACAGAGCAATCTCTTTATGAACTTGATTTAAAAAAAGGCATTGCCATCATTATGGGCTCAGAAGACAAGGGCGTGAATCCATCAGTATTAAAAATCGTGGATGAGAAAGCCAAATTACCGATGTACGGCAACATTTCTTCCTTAAATGTGTCAGTAGCTTGCGGTGCATTTTTGTACGAAGCCGTTCGACAACGTTTAGGAAAAAGTTAAAGTATTTATCTCCTTGAAATAAAAAAAGTACCTTAGCCGAAACAAACCTAAACGAGTTATGAAAAATATTTTTATAATGCTGTTTTTAACAGCAGGCACTTTTTGTGCATCGGCACAAATCGGGATTAAAGGCGGATTGGTGTATAACGGCGAAGGCGGAATGCTCAAAGCTGCCGAATCGACCTATAAATCAGAAGGAAGCACTAACATCGGCTGGCAAGCTGGATTAGTTGGTAAAATTGATTTGGCTGTATTAACAGTCGAACCAGAGATACTTTACACATCGTTCAAAAACGAATACGTTACAGCCAACAATACCGAATTTGCCATTACCAGAAACAGAGTTGATATTCCTATCAATGTTGGAGTGAATTTCAGTATTTTGCGTTTGCACGCCGGACCGGTTTTTACCTATTACCTAGACGACAAAAATTCATTAAAAGATATTGTTAATGCTCATCAAGATAATTTTAATTTGGGTGCTCAAATTGGATTGGGTTTACAATTCAAACAATTATACCTCAATGCGAGATACGAAATGAGTATTACTAAAACTGGTTCTGCATTTGAAGACGCTATATCAAACACCAGATATAGCACCGAAAACAGACCACACTTGTTAAACGTATCTTTAACCTATTATTTTAACTAATTTTTTTTTAATATTTTTAATCAATGAAAAAAATCATTTTTTTATTTACCGCCATGATGATGGTTTTGCCTGCCAAGGTCAGAGCCGACGAAGGAATGTGGTTCTTGATGTTTATCGAACGATTAAACCATCGCGATATGCAAGAAATGGGACTACAACTTACCTCCGAAGAAATTTACAGCATCAACAACAACTCTTTGAAAGATGCTATCGTACAATTCGACAACGGATGTACCGCAGAAATGATTTCGTCTGAAGGATTGGTTTTAACCAACCACCACTGTGGTTATGAACGAATTGCCCAACTTTCTACGCCAGAAGACGATATTTTAACCAATGGTTTTTGGGCAAAAAACAATGCCGAAGAACGCTATGCCGAAGGATTATCGGTAAGATTTTTTGTTCGTATGGACGATGTTACCGAGCGAATTTTGTCGAAAGTAAATGACAATATGAGCGAATTGGAACGCGAAAAAGTAATCAATCAAGAAATCGCCAAAATTCAACAAGAAAATAACGAAGGCGGAAAATACACCGTTTCGGTAAAATCATTTTTTCAAGGAAATGAATTTTATTATTTTGTTTACCAAGACTTTACAGATGTTCGATTAGTAGGAACACCACCAAACAGCATCGGAAAATTCGGTGGAGATACCGACAACTGGGAATGGCCTCGCCACACCGGAGATTTTTCTATCTTTAGAGTTTATACCGACAAAGACGGAAACCCTGCTCCATATTCAGAAGACAACATTCCGATGAATCCAAAACATCATTTACCGGTAAATATCGGCGGAATCAAAGCTGGAGATTTCTCAATGATTTTGGGCTATCCGGGACGTACCAACCGCTGGATGCCAGCAGAAGGAGTTCAACAAAATGTTGAATTTGCTTATCCTGCTTGGGTAGAAGGTTCGAGATTGGGCATGGATGTCATGAAAAAATACATGGACAAAAACGACAAAGTTCGTTTAGATTACGCTTCTGCTTATGCCGGTGTTGCTAACTATTGGAAAAACAGACAAGGAATGATTGATGCTTTGAAAGAGCACAAAACAGCCGAAACCAAACGCAAAAATGAAGCCGATTTTAACAAATGGGCAAATGCACCAGAACACAAAGCCAAATATGGCAATGTGATGCAAGACATCAATGCGTATTATGCAGCAACCAACGAAAAAGCTCGCCACGACAATTACTTGATGACTTTACTTCGCACATCAGGCATGGCAGTAATTCCGTATCAATTTGGGAATGCTTTGTCTAATTACGCTCAAGCCAACGAAGCTTTTAGAGCTAATATTCGCCCGAATCTTGAAGCAGCTATCGACGAAGTTTTTGCTAATCTTTATTTGCCGTTGGAAGAAGAAATGTTGGCAAAACAATTGAATTTGTATGCAACCAAATCAACGGGTTACGACATCGCCCCTTACATCAAAGAATTGGGAAAAGAAAACGGTTACGATTACACCAACATTATCAAAGAAGGTTTTAAAAACAGCATTTTCACTTCTCCGGAAAAGTTAAAAGCATTTTTGGATAATCCAGATGCTTCATTAATTGAAAATGATGTGTTATTCAAAATATCTAACGACATATTGACCAAATATCGCGAAGAACCAGAAAATCTAAAAGAAGTTAGTGAAAAATTCCAAAGAGCTTATCGCCTTTTTGTTGATGGTTTGAGACAAGCCAATCCGGACAAAAAATACTATCCGGACGCCAACTCTACTTTGCGATTGACATACGGAACAGTAAGAGATTTGCCTCGTCGTTCAGACAGACAAAACGATGCGTCTGAAAACTGGTTTACAACGCTTAAAGGAACAATTGCAAAACACATTCCGGGCGATGCAGAATTTGACAATCCACAAAAATTGATTGATTTATACAACGCTAAAGATTATGGACAATATGCCGATATGGACGGAACTTTGCACGTGAATTTCTTGACCGACCACGATATTACAGGAGGAAACTCAGGTTCGCCTGTACTCAACGGAAAAGGAGAATTGATTGGTTTGGCATTCGACGGAAATATCGAAGCGATGGCGGGTGATGTGATTTTTGACCCAGAACTACAAAGAACAATTAATGTTGATATTCGTTATGTGTTGTTTATCATCGA
>DATGOD010000023.1:0-2675 GCA_035306305.1 Flavobacterium sp. | reverse complement strand
ACTACATGCAGCATCTAACTTATTTGCTTATGTTAATAATTTTATCCTTATACCCCTCGTTAATTAAACACAATGATACTCCTTATTGTCTTACTTGCTTACGCACTTTATAATTTTGTTGTAAACAATGTCTTTTAGTTTAGACCCCAAAAACAATATAGAAAACCTTATTACCAAAAACCTCATAAAACGTTTTTCGCTTTATTTGTTGGTTCTTTTAGCTTTGCTTGTGGTAGTAGGTTTGCTGCCTGTAATCAAAATAGACATCAGCAGTCAAGGTCGGGGTATGGTACGCAGTGAGTCAGAAAATGTACCACTTATGAGTATGGTAAGCGGCAAAATAACCAAGCTCAACCTAAAAAACAACCTCAACGTAAACAAAGGCGACACGCTGGTTGTGATTACACAGAAAAACCTGCAAACCGAAAAGCAAACCACGCAAAACCTTTCGGGCGAAGTATCGGGCTTGCTCCACGATTTGGCATTAGTGGTTCAAAACAAAAGCCAAAACCTAAAAACTTCTGCTATAAGCCAGGAGTGGCAAAGCTATCAAACCAAATACAGCGAGCTGTTGAGCAAAAAAGAGCAAAGCGGAGCTGTTTACGAAAGACATAAATGCTGTATGACAATGGTGTAGTGTCTTTAAGCACTATTGCCAACGCAGACAATATCATTGTTATGGAAAACGGAACTATTGCAGAACAAGGAAATCATTCTCAGCTTATTTCAGCAAAAGGAAAATATTTCGAGTTATGGAGTAAACAGAGTTTGGTGTAATCTGACCGTAAAGAGTAGCCAAACAAAAAATCAGCCGCTGTTTTATTGGTTTCAAATATAGTTCAAAACTACGCACTTTCAGTGCATCAACTTTGGTTTCTAAAAAGGTTAAGCTACAAATGGCACGAATTTTTACAAAATAAATTAGTGTGAATTTGTGTAATTCGTGGCTACTTTAAAATCGGACTTTCAGTCCATAGTGGTTTATTTTTTTGTAGTTAAAGTCTTTCTTGCATTTTCTTCTATTATCTTTGCACCACTTATTTTTAGAAAATGATTACAGTAAACGATGTTGCCGTTCAGTTTGGTGCAACCACTTTGTTTAGCGGTGTAAATTTCGCTATCAACGAAAATGATAAAATAGCCCTGATGGGTAAAAACGGTGCGGGAAAATCCACCTTATTGAAAATTGTAGCCGGAATCAACAAGCCTTCTTCGGGAAATATTGCGGCACCCAAAGAAGCTGTAATTGCTTATCTTCCTCAGCATTTATTAACACAGGACAACGCCACCGTTCGTGAGGAAGCTTCAAAAGCTTTTGACGAAATTTTCAAAATGAAAACTGAAATCGAAGAGATTAACGAACAACTGACGGTACGCAGCGATTACGAAAGCGACGATTATATGAAGCTCATCGAGCGTGTTTCCGAGTTGAGCGAAAAGTTTTATTCGATTGAAGAAATCAATTACGAAGCTGAAGTAGAAAAAGTGCTGAAAGGAATAGGTTTTACCCAAATGGATTTAGACCGCCCGACTTCCGAATTTTCCGGTGGTTGGAGAATGCGCATCGAACTGGCAAAAATTCTGCTAAGAAAACCTGATTTGATTTTATTAGATGAGCCTACGAATCATTTGGACATCGAATCCATTCAATGGCTGGAAGATTTTCTGGTTCATTCGGCAAAAGCAGTGATGGTCATCTCACACGACCGTACGTTTGTGGACAATATTACCAACCGCACCATCGAAGTAACAATGGGACGCATTTATGATTACAAAGCAAAATATTCCGATTATCTGGAATTGCGTAAGGATAGAAGAATTCATCAGCAAAAAGCGTATGATGAACAACAGAAATTCATTGCAGAAAATAAAACATTTATAGAACGTTTTCGGGGTACTTTTTCTAAAACCGAGCAAGTGCAATCGCGTGTTCGTATGTTAGAAAAATTGGTATTGGTAGAGGTTGATGAAGTGGATACTTCGGCACTTCGGTTGAAATTTCCGCCTGCACCACGCTCAGGACAGTATCCTGTGATTGTAGAAGGATTGTCAAAAAACTACGATGACCACGTTGTTTTTAAAGATGCTAATATGGTAATCGAACGTGGACAAAAAGTAGCTTTGGTCGGTAAAAACGGAGAAGGAAAATCGACAATGGTCAAGGCAATGATGGGCGAAATTGATTTTGAAGGAAAATTAGAAATCGGGCATAATGTCAGAATAGGTTATTTTGCTCAGAATCAAGCATCTTTGTTAGACGAAAATATAACCATTTTTGAAACCATCGACCGGATTGCCGAAGGAGGTATCCGTACACAGATTAAAAATATTTTGGGAGCATTTATGTTTTCGGGCGAAGACATCGACAAAAAAGTAAAAGTATTGTCGGGCGGAGAAAAAACACGGTTGGCAATGATTAAATTACTGTTGGAACCTTATAATTTATTGATTCTCGATGAGCCTACCAATCATTTGGATATGAAAACCAAAGACATTATCAAAGATGCTCTGAAAGATTTTGAAGGAACAGTGATTCTGGTTTCACACGACCGTGATTTCTTAGACGGATTGGCAGAAAAAGTTTTTGAATTTGGCAATAAACGTGTGAAAGAACATTTTGAAGACATCAAAGGATTTTTGGCATATAAAAAGATGGAATCTTTGAAAGAGATTGA
>DATGOD010000022.1:0-2250 GCA_035306305.1 Flavobacterium sp. | reverse complement strand
TACCGTATTCGAGGAAACCGTTGCCAGCCCCCAAAACATCCCGTGGATGAACCGAAGTACGATAAACAGAAACACAGTAGTGGCGGCATAATAACCAAAAAAAGTCGAAATGAACAAAGTAATACCCAGCAAGTACAACGGCTTTCGCGCATAAACATCGACCCAATAACCGCAGAATGGGCGAATCAGCAGAAGTGCAATCGCATAGGAGGAAAGCACAATCCCGATTTGAGAATGCTCTACATGCAAAACCTCAGAAAGGTAAATGGGAATGGTCGGCATCAACAGGTTAAACGAACAGGCGACCAGAAAATTAGCCATACAGGCGATAATGAAATTCTTGTTCCAGAGCCGTTCTTTCTTTTCCATATTTCCTACTTAAAATCGAGTGCAAAAGTAGGCAACTACCGTACCGTAATTTCATTTTCTGAACCTTAATTTTATTATAGGTGGATAAAGAATAATAATCGCCCGATGGACTTTGAATTAAATCCTTTTTCGGATGTAATATTTTTTCAACCTGAGAATCATTTCTTCACTTTGAAGGTTTAAGAAGGCTCGAACAAATTCTATTTTTGCCAAACTGCTTGTGAGCAGCAGGAATTTTATGCGTTTTCCAAAGTTGCAATGTCAAACTTTTTCATCTTCATATATGCCTCCATTACTTTTTGTGCTTTGTCAGGATTGCTTAAAAGTTTTGGTAAAACAGTAGGAACCACTTGCCAGGAAAGTCCAAATTTGTCTTTCAACCAACCACAGTTGCCTTCAGTTCCTCCGTCGGCGGTAAGTTTGTTCCAATAATGGTCTATTTCTTCTTGCGTTTCACAGTCTATGACGAAAGAAGTAGCTTCATTAAATTTGAAGTTTGGCCCACCGTTTAAACCCATAAATTTTTTGCTGTTTAATTCAAATGTTACGACCATTTGATTATCAGCCGTAATTTTTGAATTAGGGAAAATGGAACAATAAAATTTTGCGGCTTCTTGTGCTTGTCCATCAAACCACAAGCACGGATAAATCTCGTTTTTCATTTTTTATAATTTACTTATTTCTTTCCAATGAAGACTAACAAATACAAAATGAGCGTTAGTAATGTTTTTTCAATAAACTGACTTAGAGTTGCATTATTTACTGTTAAAAAAACAATGCTATCATAAATTAATTTGAAAGTTATTATGATAAATAAAACCAGTCTAATTTTATTGTTTTCCATTTGATACCAATGTTTTAAGCGCAAGTTCTAATTTTAATTGATATGTACTATTGTAATAACAGTTCCAACAAAAATTCGGGAAGCCGAAACTTCGATCAAACCCGAACGCAACAAAACCGTTTTTCTGCAACTAAAATTAGCAATAAAAATTGGAAGAAGGTATTTTTTTGTTATTTCCGGAAAGGGAGGGTTGTGCATTTATCCGCCGGGGTGGGGCGGTTACCGATGTTATAGGCAGGCGTAATTTCCGATGTTGTTCTTTCATATTTTAGCAAATATTTCGCTCGCTACAATTTGACTATTTTTAATTGTTAGTTCATTAGTAATGTCTACAAAACCGAGCTTACATTTTTTACCTAAATTGTCATAATGAAATGTTCCAAAATTGCTGTCCATTTGATTGATTTTCGGATAAAGCAACAATGTTTTTTCGGCTTTCCAATGCAGATTGTAAACGAACATTTGCTTCAAATCATCGTCCGAAGGATTATTAGCTTCCACAATTTTCCATTTGGTATCGATGACAAAAGTTTCTTCTTTGGTTTTCAATACAATATCGGGACGAATTCGTTTGTTTTCCCAAAATTTGTCGGAATTTTGAAAAGAAACTTCCATCTCGTCGGTTTTATGTTTTTGAAGAATTCGGAAAATATATTCTTCCCACAACGCATTCATATCAAACAAAAGCGTGAGCAGATTTTCGTTTCCGTAATTTAAACTCGGCGAATAATTCAAAATAATGATTTTGGCAATTTCAATCGCTTTTTGGTAATCGTGATTTTTTCGGTCGAATATTATCTGGTCAAAATGTTTTTTCTGGATATTGATATTGTCAAAATCTTGAAAATCAAACAATAAACGATTTAATTTATCTTTTAAAGCATCATTGACGAAATTTTTCAAAATCAACAATCCTTTGTACAAAATCTGATGCAACAAATGGTTTTTGTCATAAACCTGATGTTCGCAATAAAATCGTTCTTTATGAACCAAATTTTGCTGAATGTTTTGCGAAAACAACAATTTTCCTTTCAAAG
>DATGOD010000021.1:0-13232 GCA_035306305.1 Flavobacterium sp. | reverse complement strand
GTACCTGAGGTGGGAATCGAACCCACACTCCGAAGAACACGAGTTTGAGTCGTGCGCGTCTACCAATTCCGCCACTCAGGCATTACGGTGTGTAATTGTGGGTGCAAATGTAGGAACATTTTTTTTTAAAACAAACAAATCTGAAAAAAATTTACTCAAATATAAAAATATTTTTAAATTTGCACCTCATTTAATTGTTGAACAAGAAAACCGAAAATCAATCCATGACTCCAAGTAAACCAGAAGCCAAGATATTTGCCTGCTCAGGCAGCTTAGGTTTAGCAGAAGAAATCGCCAAAAAGTACGGTGTACCTTTAGGCAAAGTAACGTTGGCACATTATAGCGACGGAGAATTTCAACCATCGTTTGAAGAGTCTATCAGAGGTTTAAGGGTTTTTATTGTATGTTCTACATTTCCAAGTGCAGACAATTTAATGGAACTATTGCTTATGTTGGATGCTGCCAAAAGAGCATCTGCCAGACACATCACCGCAGTAATTCCTTATTTTGGCTGGGCAAGACAAGACCGAAAAGACAAACCACGTGTTCCGATAGGAGCCAAATTGGTTGCAAAAATGTTGGAAACAGCAGGAGCAACTCGTGTAATGACTATGGATTTACACGCAGACCAAATTCAAGGATTTTTCGAGAAACCGGTAGATCACCTATTCGCTTCTACTATTTTCTTACCGTATGTACAGTCTTTGAATTTAGAAAATCTCACGATTGCTTCTCCTGATATGGGCGGTTCAAAAAGAGCTTATGCCTATTCCAAATATTTAGGTTCAGAAGTAGTAGTTTGTTATAAGCAACGCAAAAAAGCCAATGTGATTGACACCATGGAATTGATTGGAGATGTTCGCGGGAGAAACGTTATCTTGGTCGATGACATGATTGACACCGGAGGCACTTTAGCCAAAGCAGCTGATGTGATGATGGAACGCGGAGCATTGAGCGTACGTGCTATTTGTACACACGCGATTTTGTCGGGAAATGCTTATGAGAAAATAGAACAATCTGCTTTGAGTGAATTAATCGTTACCGATTCTATTCCGTTGAAAAAAGAAAGCAAAAAAATACGCGTAATTAGCTGTTCGGAATTGTTTGCCGATGTAATGCACATGGTTCACAACAACACCTCAATTAGCAACAAATTTATCATGTAATTTTTTATTAATTTTTATATATTTTAAAATGAAATCAATTTCAATTAAAGGACAAGAAAGAGAAAGCGTAGGCAAGTCAGCGACTAAAGCCGCACGTAATGCTGGATTGGTACCTTGCGTGATCTACGGAGGAGACAAGCCAGTACATTTTACAGCTGAAGAAAAAGCATTCAGAAATTTGGTTTACACTCCAAATGTACACACTGTTGCTATTGATTTAGACGGTCAAACTATCGACACAATCTTGCAAGACATCCAGTTTCATCCGGTATCTGACCGCATCTTACACATCGACTTTTACCAATTACACCAAGACAAAGAAATCACTATGGAGGTTCCTGTGAAAATCAACGGAACAGCCAAAGGTGTATTAGCTGGTGGTGTATTGAGATTGAACCAACGCAAACTAAAAGTTCGTGCGCTTCCTTCAAATCTACCTGATTTTGTTGAAGTAAATGTTTCTAACTTGGATATGGGTAACAAATTATATGTTACAGAAATAGAAACCAACAATTTCAAATTATTACACGCAGACAACACTGTTGTTGCGCAAGTAAGAATGTCTCGTGCAGCAATGAAAGCCGCTCAAGAAGCAGCCAAAGCAGCCAAATAATAAGACAAAAGTCTTTGCAAACACAAATCCTCGTCCAATTCTGGCGAGGATTTTTTCATTCAAAAAACACAATCTATCAAATTGATTATTAAAATTTTGCTTTTTTGTGTAAATTCGCAGTTCGATTAGAAAACCATCATCATGAGTCAGAAATTTAATGAATACAAAGGATTAGACCTGCCGACTGTTGCTTCGGAAACATTGGCATTCTGGAAAGACAACCATATATTTGAAAAATCCATCAGCGAAAAAGAAGGAAAACAACCCTATGTCTTTTTCGAAGGACCTCCGTCTGCCAACGGAAAGCCGGGTATTCATCATGTTATGGCTCGTACTATCAAAGATATTTTTTGTCGATACAAAACCCAAAAAGGTTTTCAAGTAAAACGAAAAGCCGGCTGGGACACACACGGTTTACCAGTAGAATTGGGGACAGAAAAAGAATTAGGCATTACCAAAGAAGACATCGGAACGAAAATATCTATCGCCGATTACAACGAAGCTTGTAAAAAAACGGTCATGAGATACACCGATTTGTGGAACGACCTTACCGAAAAAATGGGTTATTGGGTAGATATGAACGATCCGTATATTACCTACAAACCTAAATATATGGAATCGGTTTGGTGGTTGCTCAAACAAATCTATGACAAAGGTTACATGTATAAAGGCTACACCATACAGCCTTATTCGCCAAAAGCCGGAACCGGATTATCTTCGCACGAAGTAAACCAACCAGGAAGTTACCGTGACGTGTCCGACACCACAATTGTTGCTCAATTCAAAGCCATAGAAAACACTTTACCGGAATTTTTACAAGGTCTCGGAATCATCCATTTCTTGGCATGGACAACAACACCTTGGACTTTGCCGAGCAACACCGCATTGACCGTTGGTCCAAAAATTGAATATGCTTTAGTAAAAACATACAACCAATACACTTTTGAGCCGATTAATATCATTTTGGCAAAACCGCTTATCGGCAAACAATTGTCTGGAAAATATGTTGAAGTAAAAGATTTAGACGGAATTTCAGCATACAAAGTTGGGGACAAAACCATTCCTTTTTGGGTAATGAAAACGTTTACTGGCTCTGAACTTGTCGGCATAAAATACGAACAGTTATTGCCGTATGCTTTGCCTTATGAGAATGCAGAAAATGCATTTCAGGTAATTCCTGGCGATTTCGTAACCACCGAAGACGGAACCGGAATTGTGCATACCGCTCCTACTTTTGGTGCAGACGATGCTAAAGTTGCCAAAGACGCCGGCGTACCACCAATGCTGGTTTTAGACGAAAACGAAAATCCTGTTCCACTGGTTGATTTACAAGGACGTTTTGTGTCGCAAATGGGCGACATGGCTGGCAAATACGTAAAAAACGAATATTATGACGAAGGCGAAGCTCCAGAAAAATCTGTTGATGTAGAAATCGCTATTCGCCTGAAAGAAGAAAACAAAGCCTTTAAGGTAGAAAAATATGTACACAGCTATCCACATTGTTGGCGTACAGATAAACCCATTTTGTACTATCCGTTAGACTCTTGGTTTATCAAAGTAACAGCGGTTAAAGAGCGTATGTTTGAGCTTAACCAAGAAATCAACTGGAAACCCAAAGCTACCGGCGAAGGGCGTTTCGGTAATTGGTTGCAAAATGCCAACGACTGGAATTTGTCTCGCTCAAGATATTGGGGAATCCCGCTACCAATCTGGCGAACTGAGGATAAATCAGAAGAAATCATCATCGGTTCAGCTGAAGAATTGATTCAAGAAATAGAAAAATCTATCGAAGCTGGTTACCAAAAAACAAATCCTTTTGCTGATTTTGTTATCGGCGATATGTCGGAAGAAAATTATGACCGAATCGATTTACACAAAAATATCGTTGATGAAATCACATTGGTTTCTCCATCAGGAAAACCAATGCAACGAGAAACTGACCTCATCGATGTTTGGTTCGATTCTGGCTCAATGCCGTATGCTCAATGGCATTATCCATTTGAAAACAAAGAATTTATCGACCAAAACCTCAGCTATCCAGCCGATTTTATTGCTGAAGGTGTTGATCAAACCCGAGGTTGGTTCTACACACTTCACGCCATTGCGACTTTGGTTTTTGACACAAAAGCTTATAAAAATGTGGTTTCTAACGGTTTGGTATTAGACAAAAACGGACAAAAAATGTCTAAACGATTGGGCAATGCCGTAGATCCGTTTGAAACATTGAGCGAACACGGACCAGATGCGACGCGCTGGTATATGATTTCAAATGCCAATCCGTGGGACAATTTGAAATTTGATTTGGAAGGAATTACCGAAGTTCGTCGTAAGTTTTTTGGCACTTTGTACAACACCTATTCATTCTTTGCTTTGTATGCCAATATAGATGGTTTCACCTATAGTGAAGAAGAAATTCCGTTGGCAGAACGCCCAGAAATTGACCGTTGGATATTATCAGAGCTCAACACATTGACCAAAGAAGTCGATGAAAGTTTTGCCGCCTACGAACCAACACGAGCCACCAGAGCTATCTCAGATTTTGTACAAGAAAATCTGTCCAACTGGTACGTTCGTTTGTGTAGAAGACGTTTTTGGAAAGGAGAATATGGTCAAGACAAAATCGCGGCTTATCAAACGCTATACACTTGTTTGGAAACCGTAGCCAAATTATCGGCTTCGGTTGCACCGTTTTTTATGGACAAGCTTTATAAAGATTTAACACAAGTAACACAAAAAGAACATTTTGAATCTGTACATTTGGCCGATTTTCCTTCGTATGATGAAAGTCGAGCAGACAAAGATTTAGAAAGCCGAATGCAAAAAGCACAAACCATCTCATCGCTCGTATTATCATTGCGTAAGCGAGAAATGATTAAAGTGCGTCAGCCGTTGCAAAAAATCATCATCCCAATATTAGATGAAAAGCAACGAACTGAAATTATGTTGGTAGAAGATTTAATCAAAGCAGAAGTAAACGTCAAAGAAGTGGAGTTGCTCGACGATGCCTCAGATATTTTGGTTAAACAGATTAAACCTAATTTCAAAGCATTAGGTCCTCGTTTCGGAAAAGATATGGGATTGGTTGCCAAAACCATACAATCTTTCGGACAGGACCAAATCAATGAACTGGAAAAAAACGGAGAAATTACCGTTGATATTTCGGAAAAAAGTATTATCTTAAGCCTCGAAGATGTAGAAATTTCTTCGCAAGATATAGAAGGATGGCTGGTGGCTAATGCAAACGGAATCACCGTGGCTTTAGACATTACCATAACCGAGGATTTGAGAAAAGAAGGTATAGCCCGAGAGTTAGTAAATCGTATCCAAAATATCAGAAAAGACTCTGGTTTTGAAGTTACTGACAAAATCGTTGTTACGCTTTCTTCTCAGCCCGAAATTGAAGAAGCCGTAAAAGCAAACGAAACATATATTAAAGATGAAACTCTAACAGAGAATATTGAATTTGTTTCGGATATAGAAAACGGCACAAGTATTGAGTTTGATAATTTAACCACACTAATTGCAGTGAAAAAAATTTGATCATTATGACAGAAACAGAAAACACTAAAGTACGCTACTCAGACGCTGAGTTGGCAGAATTTAAAGAATTGATATTACAAAAAATAGAGAAAGCACAAAAAGACTTAGAATTAATCAAAAGTGCTTACACCAACGACTCTAACAATGGCACAGACGACACCTCTCCTACTTTCAAAGCATTTGAAGAAGGAAGTGAAACTATGTCAAAAGAGGCGAATTCAGCATTGGCAATTCGTCAAGAAAAATTTATTCGTGATTTGAAAAATGCATTAATCCGAATCGAAAACAAAACATACGGTATTTGTCGTGTAACCGGAAAACTTATCGAAAAAGAACGATTGAAACTGGTTCCGCACGCGACATTGAGTATGGAAGCAAAATTGCAACAAAAATAATGATAAAGCCGAGTGTTTATTCGGCTTTTTTATGCTTTTTATATGGAAAAGACACGTTGTGGTTGGGCGACTGTAAACGACCAACTTTATATTGATTATCACGACAACGAATGGGGAAAACCTGTTTTTGACGATAACATATTATTTGAATTTTTGGTTCTGGAATCTTTCCAAGCAGGGCTGAGTTGGATTACGATTTTGCGAAAAAGAGAAAATTTTCGCCAAGCTTTTGACAACTTCAATTATCAGAAAATTGCCAAATATGGCGACAAAAAGATAGCACAATTACTACAAAACGAAGGTACTATACGACATCGCGGAAAAATCGAAGCCACCATCAATAACGCTCAGAAATTTATTGATATTCAAAAAGAATTTGGTAGCTTTTCAACTTATCTGTGGAATTTTGTCAATCACACGCCTATCAAAAACCATTTTCAATCTTTGAGCGAAATACCGGCAAAAACAAATTTATCTGAGCAAATTGCCAAAGACCTCAAAAAAAGAGGTTTTAAATTTATGGGAGCCACAACCGTTTATGCTTATATGCAAGCCGTTGGCTTGGTCAATGACCATATTTTGGGATGTTTTTGTTATACAAATTAAAGCTCTCATCCAAAAGACGAGAGCTCCACAATGTTTTTCTAACAAGCAATTACAACTTAAAAGTCAATACCGATTTTGACGAATGATTCACCAAATCTTCGCTGATACTTCCGTTGAGCAAGCGAGCGAAACCAGTTCTGCCATGTGTGCCCATCGCAATCAAATCGGCATTAATACTTTCTGCATAATTCAAAATACCTTTTTCTATATCCACATCATTATAAATGGCAAATTCATAGTCATTAATGCTGAGTTGCTGTATATATTCTTTTGCCATTTTGTCTGCTACATGCGTCGATTTGAAATTATTGGGCGTATTCACATATAAAAAGACTGGTTTGATTTCGTTAGAAATCAAGAATTTTATCATTTTTTTTGTCGATTCTTTTACTTCTGCTCCTAAATCAACCGCAAAAACAACCTTATTAAACGAAGTGAGGGTTTCTTCGTTTTTAATTACCAAAACCGGAATTTCAGATGTTCTGACTACTTTTTCTGTATTTGAACCGATAAAAACCTCCTTAAAACCACTGGCTCCGTGCGAGCCCATTACAATTAAATCAACATCATTGGCAGTTGCCACTTCATTAACCAAATCAAACGTTCTACCCAATCTCAACACCTGAGAAACAGTCAATCCGTTTAATTCCGGTGACAGCGAAGTTTGAGACAATCTGGCTTCAGCACTATTTTTGAAAAAGATGATTTCAGGTACATCAAACCCTGGTTTTACAGCATCCATCGCCTCTTGAGGCAAATCGATAATATGCAATAAGATGAGTTCACTACCTGTTTTTCTGGCAATACTTGCTGCCGTTTTCAACGCTCTTCCTGCTTGTTCAGAAAAATCTGTTGGGACTAATATTTTTTTCATAAATATGGTATTTAATATGTTCTTATACGATTCAGACGATAAATATACTCATTTTTTACATTATTTGCACAAAAAGTTTGTATATTTGCCCCAAATTAAAATGTGAGGGGACGAGGGAGTCCCCTCTTTTTATAGAAATATGAGTTTATTAAATAGGGTAAAAGAATTATTGGACGGTGCTTTTGAAGAAAATCCAACGTTGTTTTTGATAGACGTTTCCGTTACTCCCGAAGACAACATTACTGTAATTATCGACGGAGACAATGGCGTTACACTCGATGATTGTATCACAATCAGTCGGGCTGTCGAACATCAACTCGACCGAGAAGAACACGATTTTTCGCTTGAAGTAACCTCTGCCGGAGCACTATCTCCGTTAAAATTACCTAGGCAATACAAAAAAAACTTAGGCAGAAATCTGGAAATCCAAACACAGAATGGTAAATTTGCAGGAAAATTAATTGATGTTCAGGAAAATACCATCGAAATTGAATGGAAATCCAGAGAACCAAAAGAAATCGGAAAAGGAAAAACAACCGTAACCCGAACAGAAAAATTTAATTTTGAAGATATAGAAAAAGCAGTTGTGGTAATATCATTTTAAAAAACAAGTCATGGAAAATATAGAGCTAATAGAATCTTTCTCTGAATTTAAAGAGATTAAACACATCGACAGAATTACGCTGATGGCTATTATGGAAGACGTTTTCAGAAACGCTCTGAAAAAACGTTTCGGGTCAGACGAAAACTTCGACATTATCATCAATCCAGATAAAGGAGATATGGAAATTTGGCGTAACAGAATCGTTGTGGAAGATGGTGAAGTAGAAGATGACAATTCAGAAATTGCATTAGCAGCAGCACAAAAAATCGAGCCAGACTTTGAGGTTGGCGAAGAAGTTTCTGAGCCGGTAAAACTTACCGATTTGGGAAGAAGAGCAATTTTGGCACTTCGTCAAAACTTGATTACCAAGATTCATGAACACGACAGCACAAATCTTTACAAACAATTCAAAGATTTGATCGACGAGGTTTATTCTGCCGAAGTACATCATATCAGACACAAAGCTGTAATTTTGATGGACGATGAAGGCAACGAAATTATATTACCCAAAGACAAACAAATACCTTCTGATTTTTACAAAAAAGGAGAACACGTTCGTGGAATTATCGAGTCTGTAGAGCTCAAAGGCAACAAACCACAAATTATCATGAGTCGAACATCGACGTTGTTCCTCGAAAGATTGTTTGAACAAGAAATTCCGGAAATTGCCGATGGATTGATTACCATCAAAAAGGTAGCTCGAATTCCGGGGGAAAAAGCCAAAGTTGCCGTAGATAGTTATAGCGACAACATCGACCCAGTTGGTGCTTGTGTAGGGATGAAAGGAAGCCGAATTCACGGTATTGTAAGAGAATTGGGGAACGAAAACATTGATGTAATAAATTTCACAACCAACCAATCGTTGTATATTTCGAGAGCTTTGAGTCCGGCTAAAGTGAATAATGTAAAAATATACGAAGACGAGAAAAAAGCCGAAGTTTACCTTGACGTAGATGAAGTTTCAAAAGCAATAGGACGAGGTGGACAAAATATCCGTTTGGCAGGTATGCTTACCGGATACGAAATCGACGTAATCAGAGACGGCTCGCAAGTATTGGAAGACGACGTTGAATTAAAAGAATTCTCTGATGAAATCGAACCATGGATCATCGAAGAATTTGAAAAAATAGGCTTAGATACAGCCAAAAGCGTACTGAAAAACTCAATAGAAGAATTAGAAAGAAGAACCGATTTGGAAGTAGAAACCATTCGCGAAATCATCGAAATTCTAAAAGCAGAGTTTGAAGACGAAGATTAACAACAAAAAATAAAATAAAGGGAAAGGATATATGTCTGACAAAAGATCTATAAGAATTAACAAAGTGCTGAGAGAACTTAATATTTCTCTTGACAGGGCCGTGGATTTTCTAAAATCTAAAGGTCACGAAATTGAGGCGTCTCCAAACGCCAAAATTTCGCAAGAGGAACTTGATGCTCTCAACAAAGAGTTCTCTACAGATAAAAACAAAAAAGAAGCTTCTTTGGAAGTAAGCGAGGAAAAGAAAAAAGAAAAAGAAGCTATACGTTTAGAAAGAGAAAAAGAGCTGGAGGAAAAACGTAAATTAGAAGAAGCCAAAAAGCGTGAAGAAGAGGCTGCAGCAGAAGCCAAAAAACGTGAAGAAGAGGCTGCAGCAGAAGCCAAAAAACGTGAAGAAGAAGAAATCATCAAAGCCAAAGCTGCCAAAATCACTACCGTCAAAACCGTTGGTAAAATAGATTTGGACACGCCAAAAGTAAAAACAGGAGAGAAAAAAGCAGCCGAAAACAATAAAGCTGAAAAAACAGAGAAGAAAAAAGAAACTTCTCCTGTCAAAGAAAACCCTACTCCTGCCAAAGAAAAAGAGGTCGTGAAAAAAGCACCTCAACCCAAGTCAGACCCTAACCCTAAAGGAGAAAAAAAGCCTCAGAAAAAAGAAGAAGTTGCTAAAAATCAAACAACCGAATCTAAAGAAAACACCGAAGAGCAAGAACCCGCTGTTATCAAAACGCAATATCAAAAATTGTCTGGAACAACATTTACCGGGCAAACCATTGACCTTTCCCAATTCAACAAGCCGAAAAAGAAAAAAGAAACCAATTCGGCATCATCTTCTGATAATGCGGACAAAAAACAACGTAACAAAAGACGCAAGAGAATAGTTAAAGATACTCCCGCAGATAATAAAACGTCGGGCAATAACAACAACAATAGAAAAAACAATAATAACAGAAGTAAAAATAATCGCCCTGTTAAAAAAGCTGCTCCAAAAGTAGAGCCTACAGAAGAAGAAGTTAAAAACCAAATTAAAGAAACTTTGGAAAGACTTCAAGGCAAACAAAACAAATCTAAAGCAGCAAAATATAGAAAAGATAAACGAGAGCTTCACCGTAAAAAAGAAGAAGAAGCTCGCGCAGAAGAAGACAACAAAATTCTAAAAGTTACAGAGTTTGTTACTGTTGGAGAAGTAGCAACGATGATGAATGTGCCAATCACACAAGTAATTGCTGCGTGTATGTCATTGGGAATCATGGTAACTATGAATCAACGATTAGATGCAGAAACGCTAACAATCGTTGCAGATGAATTTGGTTATGAAGTAGAGTTTACCACTTCTGATATTGAAGAAGCCTTAGTAGAAGAAGAAGACGATCCGGAAAGCATGACTTCGAGAGCTCCGATTGTAACCGTAATGGGACACGTCGATCACGGAAAAACGTCTCTTTTGGATTATATCCGTAAAGCAAACGTAATCGCTGGAGAATCCGGAGGAATCACACAGCACATCGGTGCATATAGCGTGATTTTAGAAAACGGTCAACGAATCACCTTCTTGGATACGCCTGGTCACGAAGCCTTTACCGCTATGCGTGCCAGAGGTACTCAGATAACCGATATTGCCATTATTGTAGTCGCAGCCGACGATGATATTATGCCACAAACCAAAGAAGCTATTTCTCATGCTCAGGCAGCTGGTGTACCAATCGTTTTTGCCATCAATAAAGTTGATAAACCAACGGCAAATCCAGATAAAATCAAAGAAAAATTGGCTTCGATGAACTTCTTGGTAGAAAGCTGGGGAGGTTCATACCAATCAGAAGATATTTCTGCAAAATTCGGACAAGGAGTAAACGAACTTTTAGAAAAAGTATTACTCGAAGCCGAAATGCTCGAACTCAAAGCCAATCCAGACAAATTAGCTACCGGAACAGTGGTAGAAGCTTATTTGGACAAAGGTCGCGGATATGTTTCTACCGTATTGGTACAAGGAGGAACTTTACGCGTAGGCGATTACATATTAGCTGGTAAAAACCACGGAAAAGTACGCGCAATGCACGATGAGCGTGGTAAAAGCGTGAAAGAAGCCGGTCCATCAATTCCGATTTCTATTCTTGGATTGGACGGTGCACCTGCTGCCGGAGATAAATTCAATGTATTTGAAGACGAAAGAGAAGCAAAACAAATTGCAGCAAAAAGAACTCAATTGTTGCGTGAACAATCTGTACGAACACAGAAACACGTTACCTTAGCTGAAATTGGTCGTAGAATCGCATTGGGAGATTTCAAAGAATTGAATATCATCCTTAAAGGAGACGTGGACGGTTCGGTAGAAGCCTTGTCTGACTCGTTCTCTAAATTATCGACTGAAGAAATCCAAGTTAATATCATCCACAAAGGCGTGGGAGCAATTACCGAATCGGATGTATTGCTGGCGTCGGCGTCAGATGCAATTATCATTGGATTTAACGTAAGACCGATGCCAAGTACCAAAGCATTGGCAGACAAAGAAGAAATCGACATCAAAACCTATTCAATCATCTACGATGCTATTGATGATATAAAAGATGCGATGGAAGGTATGTTGTCGCCAGAACTCAAAGAAGAAGTTACCGGTACTGCAGAAATCCGCGAAACTTTCAAAATATCAAAAGTGGGTACAATTGCCGGATGTATGGTCATGGACGGAAAAATATTCCGAAACTCCAAAATAAGACTAATCCGAGAAGGAATTGTTATTTACACCGGAGAATTGGCTGCACTGAAACGCTTCAAAGACGATGTAAAAGAAGTCGCTAAAGGTTACGATTGTGGTATGCAAATCAAAAATTATAACGATATCCAAATCGGAGATACAATAGAAGCTTATCACGAAGTGGAAGTGAAAAAGAAACTTTAAAAGATATCCTATCTAACGAAAATACCTTCCCATCAAACCGGAAGGTATTTTTTTTAAGCAATTTTGTCATATATCCGACATTTGGTCTTAAATTTGATTGACTTAAACGAAACTTAAAAACAAAAATTATGTATATCATTTTAATGCTTATTATTATGGCTGCAAGTTGGTTTGTTGGCCACCGACTACAAACCAAGTTTGAAAAATATTCTAAAGTCCATTTAAGAAACGGAATGAGTGGTGCAGAAATAGCCACCAAAATGCTTCACGACCATGGCATTTATGATGTAAAAGTGATTTCGACACCAGGAAGACTAACAGACCATTACAATCCTGCAAATAAAACAGTAAACCTCAGCGAAGCAGTTTACAATCAACGAAATGCAGCCGCAGCAGCCGTTGCCGCTCACGAATGCGGACACGCTGTACAACACGCCACAGCATACAGTTGGCTGAAGATGAGAAGTAATTTGGTACCGATAGTAAATATTTCATCTAGGTTTATGCCTTTTATATTGATTGGTGGAATGATATTTTTGAAAACTTTCCCACAATTATTACTCATCGGAATCATTCTTTTTGCCATGACAACATTGTTTTCTATCGTAACTTTACCGGTAGAATACGACGCAAGTAACCGAGCCTTAAAATGGCTTCAAACCAAAAATATGGTTTCTCAGGAAGAATTTGCCGGAGCAAAAGATTCGCTCAAATGGGCAGCCAGAACTTATGTGGTAGCCGCCATATCTTCTATAGGAACATTGCTTTACTATATTATGATTTATATGGGCAGAAGATAAAACAACATTTGTGTTTATAGAAATATGAAAGACTTTACGGGATTCCGTAAGGTCTTCTATTTTTACATGAATTTGTATGTTTTACTGTGTACATCTAATCAAAAAAGTAGAGAGCACCGTACGGCACTCTCCACTCACACTTATAATAAGATTTTCTTTTTCGGAATAGTTTACAACTCCATTACAATAAATTCAGATCTTCTGTTAGCCTGATGTTCTTCTTCGCTACAGTTTACTCCATCAGAACAGTCGTTAATCAATTGTCTTTCACCATAACCTTTGGCGGTTAATCTAGTGGCTTCTATTCCTTGGTCGATTAACCATTGTCGGGTAGATTGTGCTCTTCGTTCTGATAGCCTGTCGTTATAAGCATGGGATGCTCTACTATCGGTATGCGAACGAATATCTATCTTCATGCTAGGATATTCTTCTAACACCGCCAATATTTTAGTCAATTCTTCCGCCGCATCTGGTCGGATA
>DATGOD010000020.1:0-39391 GCA_035306305.1 Flavobacterium sp. | reverse complement strand
TAATTCTTAGAATATCCATCTGTATCCCGCCACTGGAGAATGATAAACATCGTATATGTATTGTCCTTCATCAAGAACCAAAATAACCATATAGAAAATCAAGAAAACCATTGTTCCGGCAACAGACCATACGAAAGATTTTTTTTCTCCTTCGAGGTGCATGAACGCCCACATGATATAATAAGCTTTCACGATAGTAAGGATTACGAATATCCAGTTAAGTAAGGTCAAATGGAAAACCCAAAACCCCACTTTGGTATGGAACAGAAAATCTGGTTTAAAAATCCCTAAAGCCACTTCGACAATTGTCAATACTGACAATATTCCAAATACTGTCCAAATTCTTTTTGCATTCGATTCGTGTGTATGTGCTGACATAGTTGTATTATTTTTTCAAATTAAACAAGATAGAAGAATGTAAATACGAATACCCAAACAAGGTCCACAAAGTGCCAGTATAAACCTACTTTTTCTACCATTTCGTATGAACCTCTTTTTTCGTATGTTCCTAACAATACATTAAAGAATATGATAATATTCAACAACACTCCGATAGAAACGTGGAATCCGTGGAATCCTGTAATAAAGAAGAATAAGTTGGCAAATGTTTTATGTCCATATTCGTTTCTTATTAGATTAGCTCCTTCAACTACATAGTTAAAATCAGCTACTCTGGCTAAGGTTTCTTCTCTGGACAATACGATTTTTTCGTGTGCGTTGTCCGGAGTTGTAAATTGTGTTCTAATTCTGATATCAGGATTTGCTTCGAGCCCAGCAATCACTTGATTTAATGATACCGAAGTGGTTGATTGTGAACCTAAGAACCAAGTTCCGTCGTTTCTTGTCAAAGCCATATCTTCTCTAGCCACAGAAGTATCTGCAAAATCAGCTAAAGCCAATTTATTTCCTTCTGCATCAACGAAATGTAATATTTCGCCTCCTCTGGTTTCAACGGCTCCGTATGCTCCACCGATAAAGTTTTTCCATTCCCACGCTTGTGAGCCAAGGAAAATTCCTCCACCAACGATAGTAAGTAACATATAAAGGGTTACTTTACTTTTTTTCATTTGATGTCCAGCATCTACTGCCAAAACCATTGTTACGGATGAAAAAATCAAAATAAATGTCATCAATGCAACGTAGTACATCGGTGCATCTACTCCGTGCATAAACGGAAAGTGATTAAAAACCTCATCGGCAATAGGCCAAGAGTCTGCAAATTTAAATCTTGTAAACCCATAGGCTACCAAAAAACCAGCAAAAGTAAGTGAATCTGATAGAATAAAATACCACATCATCATTTTACCATAACTGGCTCCAAAAGGCTTTACGTTTGCACCTCCGCCCCAAACTTTTTGCTTTGTAGCTACTGAATCAACTGTCGCTCCCATAGTATTGTTAATAATTTTAAAAAGTGTTCAAATTTACATCTTTTTTTGTTCAACCAAAAGTAATTTCTTTATTTATAAAATGTGAAGAACAAAAATAAATACAGCCACAAGAAATCCATGAAGTGCCAATAAATCGCACCTAACTCAATTCCAAGCGTTTGAGACGAATTGTACTTTTGTTTAAAATGATTATAAATTATAACCAAAAGTGAAATCATCCCGCCAAACAAGTGTGCCAAGTGTGCAACAACTATCACATAGAGAAATGATGTTGTAATTGTACTTTCGCTTCCTGTAAAGTAATATCCTTCCGAAACAACCTCTCCGAAACCTATAAATTGCAACGCCACAAAAGTAGCTCCAAACAATAAAGTCAGTAACAAAAAAAGTGTAGTATTCGCTCGATTATCTTTTTTGATAGCTCTCGTTGCCAAATGAAAAGTAGCACTGCTGATTAATATGACAATTGTGCTCCACAAGAAAGCTTTTGGCAATTCAAAATCTGTCAACCAATCCGGACGCGATTTACTAACCACATAGGCACTGGTCAATCCGGCAAAAACCATCACGATACTTGCCATTGCCAAGAAAAGCATCATTTTGGCTGACCGTGCTTTTCTTTTTTGTCTGAATGTTATTTCTTCTGATTGATTCATTAGAATAAAAATTTATCTATTGCGAATATAATTTGTATCAAAGATATATAGGTTACACTGACTAACATTAATGATTTGGCGGCTTTGTTGGTTCGTTTTTGATATAATTGCACCGCTGCCCATATCATCCACAATCCGCAAAGAAGCACAATGATGGCTGCAGGAATGCTCAAATGCAAACTTCCTGTTAAACCTGTTGCTGGCAACATAGATGCAATTGTTAGCCACACGCAGTACAAAATGGTTTGCAAAGCGGTTTTAGTATCTTTTTTTCTGGTTGGCAACATAAATATATCTGCCTTTTTGTAGTCGTCATACAAAAACCAACCGATTGCCCAAAAATGTGGAAATTGCCAAAAAAACTGTATCAAAAACAAGGTTCCGGCTTCGATACCAAAATCTCCAGTACAAGCAACCCAACCCAACATAAAAGGAATTGCTCCCGGAAATGCTCCAACAAATACGGATAAAGGCGTAAGTGGTTTGAGTGGTGTATAAACACAAGTGTATAAAAATATAGAAATCGCACCGAACATAGCTGTTTTCGGATTGATAATATATAAAATAATTATTCCTGCAATCGTCAAAATCGTAGCTATAGTAAATGCTACATTGACAGACATTCTACCAGACGCTACCGGACGGTTTTTTGTCCTGTCCATTTTGGCGTCAATATCTTTTTCTATAATCTGATTGTAGGCGTTGGACGCTCCAACCATGCAATAACCGCCAATCGCCAACATGACAACAATTGCCCAATCTACCGCCGACCAAGATTCGACGGCGAGAAAATATCCAGCAACAGACGAAAAAACAACGCTTACAGCCAAACCTACTTTGGTCAATTCTTTAAAGTCTCTGAAAACCGATTGCTTCGTTGCTGTAGTATTCACTGTTAATTATTGTATATCGTTGTTTGTGACCGCAAATATACTTCAAAAAATATCTTTTTGCTAAAAGAAACGATTTAATTATTTTTTAATGTTGATTTCAAGAAAAAAACTATGTCTTTGGTCGATTTTACGCAAAAAAACCTCACACTTGGCGAGGTTTTATTTTTTGGTATATCAAATAGATTCCTGTTCCGGTTATGACTCCTGCGGTGTTGCACAGCACGTCTAACCATTCAAAAGAACGCTTGGTTGGGAATACATCTTGTAAAATTTCGACCATCAGCCCAAAAAGAATTAAGCCAACGACTACTAATTTTATAGCAAACGGAAAAAGTTTTTTCTTTCTTGCCGACAATGCCCACAGCCACAAAAATGAGGCGGTGGTGTAAAATACAAAATGTACGATTTTATCAATATGCGGGAAGGCTATTTTCTGTACGCTATTAATGTTTGACAGGTTAATCAAACAAAAAATCAGAATCATTACATTCCAACATATCGCCAAAAGCGTTTTTCGGTTAGGCACCTATCAATTCTTTGTATTGTTCGTCTGACAATAAATCTGCAATCTGTGATTCATCAGAGATTTTGATTTTAATCATCCAGCCTTTTCCATAAGGGTCTGTGTTTACTGCTTCGGGCTCGGTTTCTAATTCTTCGTTGAATTCGATAATTTCTCCAGACAAAGGCAAGAACAAATCAGAAACTGTTTTTACCGCTTCTACAGTGCCAAACACTTCTTCTCTGTCCAAAGTTTGGTCGAGAGTTTCTACTTCAACATATACAATATCGCCCAATTCTTTCTGAGCAAAATCTGTGATACCTATCGTAGCGATATCTCCTTCTACACTTACCCATTCGTGGTCTTTTGTGTACTTTAAATTAGATGGTATATTCATTGTGATTAAGTTTTCAGCAAATGTAACATTATTTTGGTTGATTGTAAATTAATTTGAGAAATTATATCTCAGCGTTACACCCGAGCGAATGTTTGTAATCGGATACATGGTCGATATAACCGCATTGTTAAACATATGTTCGTAGAAGAAATCTCCTTCAAAGTTTTCACTAAAGGTATATTTTGCCCGAAGTGCAAGCATCCAGTTGTCTTGTCCACCACCAAGTTGGGTGTTGTCAAAATCTAAATATCGGATATAGGTTTTGTTTTTTCTCCACGAAAAATCTATATTCACATCTATATCACTCACAATTCGTCCACCGTTTCCGGCATCGGCAAAATCGGTGTTGATTGCCACATCTTTAATTCGGAAACCAACGCCCACTGTATAAGTATTTCCTTGTACCTCTGTCAGCAAATTATTATCAAAACTCAACGACAACATTCTGTCTTTATCCACTCTCGCTTTGAAACTAAATGCTGATTTGGTAGTAAAACCTACTTCTGCCAAAGGGGCAAATCGTTCAATCATATTGATATTTCCTACGACGATTGGTGAAGGGTAATTTCCGGCAGCATTCAACATATCCGGATTGGCAATATAATCATAATTGGTTTGGAATGAATTGACCGAATACGAAGATTGGTATTGATGATCTATCGTGAAATTGGTAAAATGGTCTTTAAACCATGGTAACTTGGACAATCCGGTATAACGGATATGCCAGTTTGGTAACGGAATATTCATTTTAAATCCATTTAATTTCCCGGTATTTTGCCCGGTATATGCCGAAATAAACGCTGGAATCAATACTTCTTGGCTCGTACGTCCGTATCCTACCGGATAACCGTATTCGTCAATATTATTCGGGTCAGACAAATCGATACCTCGTTTCTGTGCCAAATCATAAGCAATCGCCTGGCGACTGTTTCGGAAAGTATCAAAAACCTCCGAACCGTTAATATCGCTTTTGCCAAATGCCGTCGAAATCATAATCGTAGAGGTAGAATAATTCCCAAACTCATACGGTGATCTGGAATTATAAAAACCATTACTGTCCACATCATATTGCTCACTCATACTGTTCGATTCTTGCATGTTGGCAGTTACATCGATAATCAAATCAGTTACTGGTCTTACCTCTGCAGTAAAATTGAGCGTTTTTTGATGTACTTGGCTATACATTTGGTTAAATCCTTGATAATTGGTTAGCCAACCATTTCGAGCAGCGAGATAACGAATATCTTCTTGACTACCAAATACAAAACCTAAAGTTGGTTTACTGGAGCCGAAAAATCCTAATCCCGGTAAATATCCTGGCAACACTGTTCCGTTGTTTTCGTTATAAGAAAGCTGAATATTCTTCACGCTGGTTACTAAATTAATCAATGCATCCAAAGCTGCACTTCCTTCTTTTTCTTCATCTTCATCTCCTTCTTTTTTTCCTTGCAATGACGAGTTGGCTTCCAATCGCTGACCTGGTTGCAATCGTTGTCCAGCACCTGCTCTATTAGCAAGTGGAGATTTTTTCTTGTTTTTGCTTGGTTCTAAGCCGATGTATTTATAGAATCTTCCCATATCCAATCTTGCATTTAGCTGGTGTTTGTTGGAGTTTTGGATAGTGTTTCCTAAATTGTAATAATCTCCGTCAAGGTAAATATTGGACATCGCATCGGATGAACGTTGCCAGTGGAAATTACTTGTATAAGTATATGTTCCGTTGATGAACGCCAAAAATGGTATTTTACTAAATGGCAACTGATAGCTCACATTGAATTGTTGCATGTGCGTATTATGTTGTCCCATGTCAAAATAACCATCCCAGATGCCCAACGAATTATCCACATAATAATTATCGTCCATATAATTACGAACCAAATTATTATTATTTACCGTATATTGAACATTGATGGATTTAGTGAGTTTGAAATTCAATCCATAGCCATAATTAAAGAAGTAGTTTCTTCGATACAACGGCTCGATTTCGATTCCTTGAATATCCACCATACGGTATTTTTGCTGATTCAATTGTCGAACGATATTGGTATTGAAAGTAACATTCGTAGGCAAGAGATTAAGATTAAAATCAGTCAGCCATTTAAAGTATTTCTTTTGTTTAAATTTCGTGCTTTTCTTGAACGGCTCGATATTCCAAGGTTTAAATCCATAGTTGTAATCCAATGAAGTTCGTGCTTGTTGATCAACAAGTTTTTCGATTTCAAACGTTCTTTGCTCAAGCTTACTATAAGCGTGCGAAAGCGTAAAATTCTCGATATTATAAAATCTATCTTTTTGGTTTTCGCCCAAATTTTTCCGCACACCGGTAAAATTAATACTCGTTCTTTTGGTATGTTCAATGGCTCTTTCTTCAATTCGATCTTTCTCTTCTTGTGACTGAGCATTGTCTATGGCGTCTTTCAATTTCACATCCGGGTCATTCGGATCCCATTCTGGTGTGATTGATTCTTCCGAAACCGAATAGCTAATCGGTATGGTCATATTCCATTTTTTTGGCAAAAACTTATCTGCATTTACCGATGTTGCCACACCATATTGGAACGCATCGCTTCGACTTCTTTCTTGCGGGCCTTGTTCTAAAGCACCAAAGCCAGCAGTCGATGTATTTACCGAAGCTGAAATCGACGCTACATCGGCAATATTGGCGTCTAAAGTTGCCAAAGCTGCCCAGCCACCACTATTGTCCATATCTGACAATCGGAGCTCGTTAAACCACACTTCTCCTCTAATATCTTTGGGCTGTTGAACAGTATTTTTATATAATACATCTGTTTGATTGCGTACCCCCAACATCATATTTCTTACTAATCCATAATTCGGATTTCCTTTTACTCCGATACGCAGTCGGTTTGGATTATCAGAAACCAAATCCGGATCAATTTCGTCTTCGTATTTAAAATAAATTCTGCTTGGGTCGTAATTCGGATCATTTCGCATAGCCAATTTGAGCTTGGTCAATAACTCCAATTGTACTTCGATTTCATTTTCCAACGGCCATACATCATAAGCCGAACTTTGCCCCCATTCTGTCAATTTTAAAGGTACTTCGATTTGGTAGAAATTGTCTGTAAAATCATTTCCAAAACGGATAAATGCAACCAATTCTCCATCTTGCAATCGGGTTGGATCTTCTGGTCCGTCCAGTGCTTCGGCGTGTAAAAACATACGCATTTTTTTATAGCTACGCATGTCTATCGGATCATAGAAATTTTTGAAAACTGCTCTCGAATCACCTGGTTCTAATCCTGACGGAACGGCTATATTTTTGTTTTGCTGATAAACAGTCAATGCCAACGACTGTTCGTTTTGATTGATAATCGTATTGTTTTGATTGATTTGTTCACGATCAATACCAGGAGGCATCACATACGGAATCGGTTGTCTGGAAAAGTTGTCGATTACATTAACCGATTGTACATCGAAACCTGTGTTGCTTCCGTCCACAACAAGGGTTGGATCGTCAATCAAATCTTTTTCGTATCTGTACCACATACTTTTTACCAAATCTAATGTAGCAAATCGCAAAGTAACCTCATCTGCAAAATCGGTTACATACATTCGCATAAATTGGATAGATTGTAAATCGGCGATAGCTCCAACCGCTCTGTCTGGATTAGCTTGAATCGGCACTTTGTACTGCACCCATTTTACTGGCGTGGTCGAACCGTCTGCAAGTTGAGCATCCGTCAATCGCACATCGGTTACATAATTTTCGCCCACTACCGGATTTGGTTTTACCTCTACTTTATATTCGTAGTAAGCATTGATGGTATTCATCGTGTTGTCGCCATCAATATCCTCTTTATCAGGAATATTGTTGTTTCCGCGATTATTATCTGAAAATTCTATCGGGTTATTGCCTTCGAGTCCGTTATAATTTTTATATCGCTGAATAATATCTCCTGATGCTGTTAAGAAATATTCATAATTATCGGCAGAAGGGTCATCCAAATGGGAGAAATCTGAAAATTTTGCTCGTTCGTCGTCATCCAAAAATCCGTCTAAACCAGCATCTTGATAATGTCTATTATTCGAATCGGTATCAAAAGCGTAAATCAAAGCTGTAGATGCCGGCACACGTCCCCAATCACTGCTAATGGTTGGCGTGCTGTTATCTGCTCCGGGCAAACCGTTTTCGTATTGTTTTAATCCGTCTTGTAGAATATCTTCTGAAATATATCCGAAATTGAAATACAAACTACCTTCATTGGTTGTATCTACAATGTCTCCCGGATTTCCGGTATAAGGATCCATCATCCAAAATTCTACATATTCGATATTGTTTTGTTCAAAATTTGGAGATGAAATCGAACGCATAATCCCTGCCCAATTTTGTGAAGGATTTAATGCTCCGGAGTTGTTTAAATATTCTGGATTGTAATTATAAGGCCCTCTTTCTTTGGGATAATAGGTCAAATCGAGTGTATTGACAACCAACAATTCACCGGCAGCTACGTCCATACTCGGAAAAATTTCTTCTTTCAAAATACGGCGAGTTCTGTTTGATGCCAAATCCACATCTGTGATTCCGTCTGGTCTTCTGCTTGGCGAATAAAAAATCGGGTCGATGCGATACCAAGCTAGTTTTCCTCTGCGATATCCGCTTTGTAAATCTTGATATTGTTCGCCATATCCTACCGGCACACTTGACAGATACCATGAATTGGGTGCCAACAAACTGATGTTGGAATGACTTCCTTCAAAACTATCTACAAACGAAGTGGCTTCGCCATTCAATTGATCACGGTTTGATGCACCAGGAATGAGGTAAGCAAATTCTCCTTTAAAACTAATATCTGATATCGCATCAGTATCGACGTTTGGCAATCGGTTTACCCATCGTGTCAAGAAAGGTGCTTCGGTATAATAATTCAGGTTAAAACCTAAAATTGTGTTGTTCACCGCTTCTTGTCCATAATTACTTTTTATGGTCATTGGTTGTTCCGACAATCTCAAGTAAGTTCCACCAATCGAAAAGTTTTCATTAAATTGATGCTCTACATTGACTCCGAAAAATGTTTTTTGGGTTTGATTAAACATACTGTTGCTTTCCACAGATATTTCTACTTGTGAGTTTTCTAATGATGGATTAATAATTTCTACTTGTCCCGAAGCGTAATCAACGTTATAATCTTGCCCTTCGATTAAAGTTCGACCATTAGATGTTACTACCACAGAACCTGGCTGCAAATTGTATCCCACATTAATTCCGCCTCCCATTCCTCCGGCAGAGCGATATTTTCCTTTTAATTGGAATTTATTTTTTTCGCTATCTTGTAATGCCTTGGTAGCATTTTTTCGGTATAAATCTCGGAAAACGTATTTTTTCTGATTGTCGTTATAGGAAGCATCTACTTCATAATCTTCACCACTTCCGGTAGAAAGTTTGTCAAACAAATATTTACCAAATGGTTCTACGCTAGTAAAAATGATCAAGCCATTTTGAGCATCGATGGTGATTCCGTCAAAAGTGTTGGTGTTGGTCATTTGTCCACTCTGACCACCAAATCCGCCGCCTCTGTAACCGCCGCCTTGACCGCTGCCAAACGAATTTTGGTCAAAGTCTGGATTGGTTGTCATATTTGAGCTGATAAAATCAAAATAACCGTCTCCACCTTGTTGTGGATCATTGGTATTATTTAATCTATCCAAGTTAAACACATTGAGCAATGCCGTGCTTTCAACATCTTCAGGAAGCGGTGTACTACCAACAGGTTTGATATAATTGAGTGGTTGCGGGTCGGTATATAAAATATTAAACAAAAAACCTTCTTGTTCGATACGCTGATAGCCTCCGCCACCAATTTGATAAATGTTTTTCATCATCAAATCCCAGACTGGCTGATCGGTAGAAGTCAAACTACTTTTCAACATTTTCACGATGATGCTTTGTGTTGCCGGAATGTCTTCGCCGTTGCTATCTTGTGTGGTAACATTAGCATCTACACCATCTGTACCAAATTCTCCCACACGATATACTTCTCCACCAATCGTGTATTCATAAGCGACAGCCAAAACCTCGTTGTTATTCAACGGTTGGCGTAGCGAGATATATCCCAATTGTGGATGAAAAGTAAACTCATTAGAATTCAGTTTTCGAGCATTTTCCAACTTAGCATAATCTTTACCTTCAGTTACTTGAATATTAAAACCGCTGGCGATGGTATTGATATTTCGCAAAGATTCGTTCAAGAAATTATTCCCGATATTTCTTGGGTCATATTGGTTATTTCGGTTATTTGGAGGTGTGTCTGCCGGAACGTTGAAAAAACCCGGATGTTGATTGAGGTCGGTAACAATGGTTCTTTCTAAGCTGGTATTAGTCAAACGAGATTCTCCCAAATCCTGAATTGCGACAATATTTCTTTGGTTATTATTTACCTGATTTAAGCGATTTTGTCTATTGGTTACCCAAACCTCAACGCGAGTAATGCGAACCCGGCTGTTGATAAACGGGTAATTTTCTAACGCTTCATCGTATTTATTTCTAAAATATTGGGATAGAAAAAAGTGTCTGTTTGCATCGTAATCAAGAGCAAAAAGCTCGAATTCTTCTACGGTTCCTCCGCCTTCGGCAATAATAGTATTTCGCTCAGAATTTTGTCTGGAAAAAACACCTGTAACTGTCGTTGCTCCAAATTGCAAAGTAGATTTGACTCCAAACAAATTTTGTGCCCCTCTAACCAATGAATTATTAACCGGCATACTGACATTCCCCACTTCGAGCGCTTGCAAAATATCGTCTTCGCCCGGTTGATAATTGAGCTTTGCCATTTGTTGTTGCATACCAAATTGTGACTCGGTATCATAATTGATATTTACATCGAGATTGGTACCGACTTTTCCTTGTAATCCTACCGAAATTCTTGGATCGAAAGAAAGAGCAAATACAGAACGATTTCGCGGAGAAATCATCGGGTTGTCTTGCTTAGAATATCGTACGCCCAAATCTAGCTCCAGCGTTCCGCTTGGTTTAATGTCAATAGTATTTCCGCCAAAAATAGACTCAAACAATTTAGAATTTACCGTGTACATCGGTAACATATCTTGTTGTTCTTCTTCGGTCAATCGACCTTCGGTGGCATTCATTTTTTGTCGAAAAAAACTACGCATATTGCGTTTGAGCAACAATTCTTCGTACTCTTCACGAGTGAGAATTATTGGGTAATTGATATTGTAATCTTCGTATTTTTTAGAGTAAATATATCGGTCAGACTCTGGGTCATATTCATAAGACTCTATAATCTTATCAATATCTTCCAGTTCGATGTTCCCTTTAATTACATTTTGTTCTTGTTCTGCTTCATCACCTTCTTGGTCATCAACTTGTGCAAAAACAGTACTTGGCAGACACAAAAGAAGTACCGCCAACCACTTGAAAAATATATTTCTACCAGATGTTATCATCCAAATTACAGGTTTTTCAGTGCTTGTTTAATAATCATTTCTGAAGTAGCATCGGGATTGTTTTCTACTATTTTCTTAATCACTTTCTCTACCATTTTTCTATTAAATCCTAATACTTCTAATGCAGATAACGCTTCTTCTGTATTTGTATTGTGATTAACAACCGATAAATCTTCAAAAGCACCTAACTTTAACACCTTTTCCTGTAATTCCAACACAATTCTTTGAGCCGTTTTTGGTCCGACACCTTTGACTCCTTTTAATGTTGCTACATCAGCGTTGGCAATTGCATTCATCAATTCTGACGGAGTGATGTAAGACAACATATTCCGTGCAGTATTTGCTCCGATTCCGGAAACGGCAATCAATAATTTAAAAATTTGTCTTTCGGATTTTTCCATGAATCCGTAGAGCGTGTGTGCATCTTCTCTTACCTGCAAATGAGTATATATCAAAATATTTTCATCTGCAGGTAACAGAGAATAGCTATGCAGAGAAATGCTTACTTCATAACCAATACCTCCACATTCTACCACAATTTCGGTGGGTGTTTTTTCTATTAATCTTCCTTTTAAAAAGGTAATCATACACAGCAATTTATCTGTAACAATGTTACTTTTTATTTTTTAATCTTTTTTTCTTTTCGTCAGCATCTACCACAGCCACCGCAGTCATATTGACCATTTCTTCTACGCTGGCTCCAAGTTGAAATACGTGAACCGCTTTGTCTAAACCTAAAATAATCGGCCCGATAGAACTTGCTCCGTTGAGTTCTTTTAACATTTTATAGGTAGCATTTGCCGCATCAAGATTGGCAAATATAAGCGTATTTACTTTTTTATTGACCAATTTAGAGAAAGGAAAATTCTCTTTTAGCAACTCTTGGTTTAGGGCAAAATCCATTTGAATATCTCCATCCACAATCAAATCCGGATGTTTTTCATGTAAATATTCAACCGCTTTTTGGATTTTTCTTGGAGATTCTAATTCTGACGAACCAAAATTACTGTACGAAACCATTGCTGTTACGGGTTGCATTCCGAACATTTTCACAGTATAAGATGTCATGCGAGCAATATTGGCTAATTCTTCTGCAGTTGGGTCTGGATTGATGGCGGTATCAGCCAAGAACATCGGTCCTCTTTTTGATGTAAGCATCAAATTTGCCGATGATATTTTTTTCACGCCTTGTACTTTTGGTATCATTTCTAACACCGGTTTCAAAGCTGTTCGATAACTTCTTGAGTATCCAGACAACATCGCATCTGCTTGACCTTCCAAAACCAACATCGAAGCGAAATAACTTCTATCTCTCATCATTTTTCGGGCATCGTGCAAAGTAACTCCTCGGCGTTCACGGCTTTTCCAGAATTTTTGAGCAAACATTTCTCGACGTTCTGCTTCTTCATCTGTTTTTGGGTCAATGATTTCTACATCTGCATGAAAACCTAATTCTTCTTTTAATTCTAAGATGATTTTTTTATTGCCAAGCAATATCGGTGTTGCGATACCTTCTTCATAGACAATTTGAGCTGCTTTCAATACGTTAATTTGGTCAGCTTCGGTATAAACTACTTTTTGCGAAGTGGTTTTTGCTCGGTTTGTCAACAAACGTATCATTTTACTGTCGTTCCCCAAAAGGTCTACCAACTCATCTTTGTACTTATCCCAATCGGTAATTGGCGAAGTCGCTACACCAGATTCCATTGCAGCTTTGGCAACAGCTGGCGGAACTTCAACGATTAGTCTCGGGTCGAAAGGTTTAGGTAAAATATAATCTTTACCGAAAACCAACTTTTTCTCTCCATAAGCAATATTAACTTGTTCAGGAACAGATTCTTTTGCCAAATTAGCTAATGCATACACAGCAGCCAATTTCATTTCTTCGTTGATTTTTGTTGCCCGAACGTCTAATGCTCCTCTAAAAATAAATGGAAATCCTAAAACGTTATTCACTTGGTTAGGTTTGTCGGAACGTCCGGTTGCCATGATGATGTCTTCTCGCGTCGCCATCGCTAACTCATAATCGATTTCCGGAACCGGATTTGCCATAGCAAAAACGATAGGGTTATCATTCATCGTAAGCAACATTTCTGGCGTAATCACATTTGGTGCAGACAATCCCAAAAACACATCTGCTCCTTTCATCGCTTCTGCCATGGTCATGCCTTCTACGTCTTTGGCAAATTTTTGTTGCTCTGGCATTAATTCTTTTCGACCTTGGTGTAAAACGCCGTCTTTATCAAACATAATGATATTTTCGACTTTCACGCCAAGTGCTAAATATAGATTAGAACAAGCCAATGCTGCCGACCCTGCACCAGAAACCACCAATTTGATGTCTTCTATTTTTTTATCGGCTAATTCTAAAGCATTCAGCAAAGCGGCTGAAGAAATGATTGCTGTTCCGTGTTGGTCATCGTGCATTACCGGAATATCCAACTCTTCTTTCAAACGTCTTTCGATTTCAAAAGATTCTGGTGCTTTGATATCCTCTAAATTAATTCCTCCAAAAGTCGGTGCAATTCTTTTTACTGTTTCGACAAATTCATCTATATTTTTGGTATCAACTTCTATATCAAAAACATCAATTCCGGCGAATATTTTAAACAAAAGTCCTTTTCCTTCCATCACTGGTTTGGATGCTTCCGGGCCAATATCTCCTAATCCTAAAACGGCTGTACCGTTAGAAATTACTGCCACCAAATTACCTTTGGCTGTATATTTGTACACATTTTCAACATCTTTTGCAATTTCCAAACACGGCTCTGCCACACCTGGCGAATAAGCCAAAGATAAATCTCGTTGAGATGATGTAGGTTTGGTCGGAACAACAGAAATTTTCCCCGGAGTAGGCTTGGCATGATACAATAAAGCCTCTCGTCTTTTGCTATCTTTGTGCATCTTTTTATGTTATTTTTAATAAACTGAACTCACAAAGATACAAATTCCAAATCAAACAATACTTAGGATTTTTTCGGTTTAAAAAACATTCATGAAAAAACCTGTAAGATTCGGAAATCCTACAGGTTAATAACAATTTATTTTTATCTAAACTTACTCCTTAATACTTGGCACTTGCACGAGTTCGTTGGTTTCTGTCTCGTAATCGATGCCTTCTGTATTAAATCCGAATAGTTGAAAGAAATCATTTCTGTATCCTTCGATGTCCGATAATTCTTCGATGTTTTCAGACGTTACTTGTTCCCAAAGCTGAGCTACTTCTGCTTGAACATCATCACGCATTTCCCAATCATCCACACGGATTCTGCCTTTATCATCCAAGGCAATTTCATCAGCATATAATCTATCAGCAAACAAACGCTGCATTTGCTCGATGCAACCTTCATGGATACCTTTTTCTTTCATCACTTTATACAACAATGAAATATACAAAGGCACAACCGGAATGGCAGAACTGGATTGCGTTACCAATGCTTTATTTACAGAAACATACGCTTTTCCGTTTACATTTTTCAAAATATCATTGATAACCGGAACGGTAGCTTCCAAATCATCTTTGGCTCTTCCGATAGTTCCGTTGCGGTAAATCGGATAAGTCAATTCTGGTCCGATATAAGAATAAGCTACTGTTTTTGCATTATCTGTCAAAACACCTGCTTCTGATAATGCTTCCATCCAAAACTTCCAATCTTCTCCTCCCATCACGGCGATAGTATTGGCAATATCTTCTTCGTTTTCAATCGGGTCGATAGAAATATCAGACACTACTCCTGTATGGAAATCAACCGTTTTATTGGTAAAAGGTTTTCCGATTGGCTTTAATACTGATGTATAACTTACGCCTGTTTTTGGATGTGTTCGACGTGGAGATGCCAAACTATACACAACCAAATCTATTTGTCCTAAATCTTGTTTAATCAAATCAATCGTTTGCTGTTTGATTTCGTCAGAAAAAGCATCGCCATTGATTGATTTAGCATACAATCCGGCTGCGTGAGCTTCTTTTTCAAATGCAGCACTATTGTACCAACCGGCAGTTGCTGGTCGTCCTTCGGTTGCTGGTTTTTCGAAGAACACGCCAATTGTAGCAGCATCTGAACCAAAAGCTGTTGCTATACGAGAAGCAATTCCAAAACCAGTCGATGCTCCGATAACCAATACTTTTTTTGGTCCGTTATTAATCTTCCCTTTTGATTTTACGTATTCAATCTGTCTTTTGATATTTTTTGCAGCTCCTTCAGGATGTGCTGTCAAACAAATGAATCCTCTTGTTCTTGGTTTGATTATCATATTTTGCTATTTTTTTTATTCTTTCTTTAAATTCCCAAATAATTTGTCGGATTAATTTTTTTCAATTCTGTTTTTATTTCATCCGAAATATCCAAATTATCTATAAACTGTTGGATACTTGTTCGTGTAATCGCTTCGTTTGTTCTAGTCAAATCTTTCAGTGCTTCGTATGGATTTGGATAACCTTCACGGCGAAGAATTGTTTGGATAGCTTCTGCAACAACCGCCCAATTATCGTCCAAATCTTGCATAATTGCCGATTCGTTCAACAACAATTTATTCAATCCTTTTAATGTAGATTCAAAAGCGATAAGTGTGTGCCCAAACGGAACGCCGATATTTCGGAAAACTGTACTATCGGTCAAATCGCGTTGCAATCTGGAAACTGGTAACTTGGCTGCCAGATGTTCAAATATTGCATTGGCGATACCTAAATTCCCTTCTGAATTTTCAAAATCAATCGGATTGACTTTATGTGGCATCGCCGATGAACCGATTTCTCCGGCTTTGATTTTTTGTTTAAAATATTCCATCGACACGTATGTCCAAATGTCGCGGTCTAAATCCAAAACGATGGTATTGATCCGTTTGAGTGCATCGAACAAAGCCGCAAAATGGTCATAATGTTCAATTTGCGTAGTCGGGAAGGAATGTTTTAATTCGAGGGTTTCTTCTACAAAACTTTCGCCAAAGGCTCGCCAATCATATTCGGGATAAGCTACATGATGTGCGTTGTAATTTCCTGTTGCACCGCCGAATTTGGCTGCAAATGGAATATTGTTCAACAATCTCAACTGTTCTTCTAATCGAACTACAAAAACTTGAATTTCCTTACCTAATCGCGTTGGTGAAGCGGGTTGTCCGTGTGTTTTTGCCAACATTGGAACGTCTTTCCATTCGATGCTCAATTCTTTTAATCGCGTAATCAAATTGATAAGAATGGGTTTGTAAGCATTCACAAAAGCATCTTTGGCTGAAAGCGGAATTGCTGTGTTATTGATGTCTTGTGAGGTTAATCCGAAATGGATAAACTCTTTGTATTGTTGCAATCCTAAACGGTCAAATGCTGATTTGATAAAATATTCAACTGCTTTGACGTCGTGATTGGTTGTTTTTTCGATTTCTTTAATCGCCTGTGCATCTTCTGAAGAAAAATTACGGTAAATATCTCGTAATTCTTCATAAAGATTTTTATCTACCGTTGTTAATTGCGGCAAAGGAAGCTCGCAAAGTGCGATAAAATATTCTACTTCTATTAAAACTCGGTATTTGATTAATGCTTCTTCCGAGAAATAATGAGACAGAGATTCTGTTTTTTTTCTGTATCTCCCGTCAATTGGGGAAATAGCGTTTAATTCTGTTAGCATATCTACATTCATTGATGTTTTGCAAATATAACTATCATTTTTTAGATTTAATGCTGTATTAATAAAAATAAGCTATAGCATATTTCTTCCGGTTTAAGGAGTAAAACTTTTTTTGTTGAACTCATCGAATTTTTAGTAGTATTTGGATAAAAAACGCTTTGTTGAGTTTCTCAAAAGTTAATCACATTGTTTTTTGTCGGATTTAAAAAAATCACATTCGGATTGTACGCGTGCTTTACAGCAGAAGAGATATTCCTAATCATTTTTAAGTTTTGATTTTTATGGCTGCTTTTTTTAGCTATTTTTCGTATTTTTGATTTAAGCATTTTATAAAGCCACGTATGAAAACAAAATTATTCAAAAGCAATCTTTTTTATTATATTTTCATATTTTGGGTTAGTATAGATTGTTTCAATTCCCTACTCCAACTCAACGTTAATTACAGCTTCACATCTTTGAATATTATATAATATTTAATCGCAATTATTACGCTCATTACTTTCGTTTCCTTTTTTATTGATATAAAAATCAATCATTCAATATTTCAAATTTACATTTATTTCAGATGTATTATAATGTCCTTATTCTTTTTAGGGCATGCCTTTAAAGACCTTATTATATATGGAGTTAGTAATTTTGAAATTTTTCCGTTAGAATTTTATTTCACGGTAACATTTAGCCTTGTTTTTGGACTAATTTTACTTTTTTTCTACCGCAAATATAGTTTGACAACAAATTAAAAACTTCGAATTAGGCTATTAAAATTAAAGATATTATCTTTGTTTGGCCACTTTTTGGTAACATAAATATGAGTTTAATAAGATTAGTTATACGAGGAATTTCATACAGCCACTCTCAAAACGGAGCTTACGCCTTGATATTAGGCGAGGTAAACGGCAACCTGAAAATCCCGATTGTAATAGGTGCTTTTGAAGCCCAATCCATTGCCATAGCCTTAGAACATGATTTAAAATCGCCGCGTCCATTAACACATGACCTGTTCAAAAGCATGGCAACACAATACAACATTCGCGTCAAACAGGTGTTTATTCATAAGTTAGAAGACGGCATTTTTTATTCCAACATCATCACAGAACAAAACGACAGAGAAGTTATTTTGGATGCTCGAACATCCGATGCAGTTGCCATAGCTGTCCGGTTCAATGCACCGATTTTTGTATTCAAAGATATTTTGGACAAAGCTGGTGTAAACCTATCTGTGGTAGAAGACACAAAACCAGACGCCGAGCAGAGTTTGGAAGAAGTTATTGAAAAATTTTTGAGCACTGATGAGGATGATTTTACCAACGAATTTGCCAAATATTCCAAAGACAACCTCACGCAAATGTTAGAATCTGCAGTGCTTGACGAAGATTATGAACGTGCTGCCCGTATTAGAGACGAACTCCGAAAAAGAGAATTTTAAACATGAAACAATATTTAGATTTAGTCCGCCACGTGATGGACAACGGCATACAAAAAGGAGACCGAACAGGAACCGGAACCAAAAGTGTTTTCGGTTACCAAATGCGTTTTGATTTAACCAAAGGTTTTCCTTTGGTAACCACCAAAAAAGTACATCTCAAATCCATTATTCACGAACTTTTATGGTTTTTGAATGGCGATACCAATATCAAATATTTAAAAGATAACGGCGTTCGTATTTGGGACGAATGGGCTGACGAAAATGGAGATTTAGGTCCAATTTATGGTTACCAATGGCGAAATTGGAACAGCGAAGAAATTGACCAAATCAAAGAATTGATTGATACTTTAAATAATAATCCAAACAGTCGCCGAATGCTCATATCTGCTTGGAATCCGTCTGTTTTGCCAGATACATCAGTTTCATTCAGCGAAAATGTAGCCAACGGCAAAGCTGCTTTACCGCCTTGCCACGCATTTTTTCAGTTTTATGTTGCCGACGGAAAATTGTCTTGCCAGTTATACCAACGCTCGGCTGACATCTTTTTGGGCGTACCTTTTAATATCGCTTCTTATGCTTTATTCACGATGATGATTGCACAAGTCTGCGATCTTGGTTATGGTGATTTTGTCCATACTTTTGGCGATGCACATATTTACAATAATCATATCGAACAGTTAGAATTACAACTTTCGCGCGAGCCCAAACCATTGCCAACGATGAAGCTCAATCCTGAGGTAAAAAACATTTTTGATTTCAAATTTGATGATTTTACATTAGAAAATTACGACCCGCATCCGGCAATCAAAGGTAAAGTATCTGTGTGATGGAAATAGTAATGATAGCGGCTGTGGCTAAAAATGGCGTGATTGGTAAAGACAATCAATTATTGTGGCATTTGCCCGATGATTTTAAGTTTTTCAAACAACAAACAACCAATCACTTTATCGTGATGGGCAGAAAGACTTTTGAATCTTTTCCAAAACCTTTGCCCAATCGCACACACCTTATTATCAGCAGAAATAAAGATTATGACGTACCGGAAAATTGTTTTGTATTTGACCACATCGACAAAGCTTTGACATATTGTCAAGAAAAAAATCAGGAAAAAATATTCATTATTGGAGGTGGCGAAATATACCGACAACTAATGCCTCGTGCGACCGAATTACTGATTACAGCAGTACAAACCTCTATTGACGGCGATACTTTTTTCCCGGAAATTGATGAAAAAGTCTGGCAAAAAAAGTTGATTACACAGCACGAAAAAGACGACAAACATCACTTTGCTTTTGATATTTATTCTTATCAACGAAAATAGTTTTCTGTTTTACAAACAAAGAAAGGCATCTTTTTCAGACACCTTTCTAAGAGTAATAACTTAAAAATTTCAAACACTATGAAAACAGTGTCGGTTTGTTCTTCAAATATAATGAATGTTTTTGATAAATAAAAAATCTTTTTTTTGTTCGTCAATTTTTAGTTATTTTTACTGCATCAGAATTTTATTTGAACGCTTAAACTTCTAATCTATGCAAGTTGCCATTGCCGGCAATATCGGTGCGGGAAAAACAACTCTCACACAGCTATTGGCGAAACATTATAAATGGATCCCTCATTTTGAAGATGTGGTAGATAATCCTTATCTCGATGATTTTTATCATCAAATGGAACGTTGGTCTTTTAATCTTCAGGTATATTTTTTGAACAGTCGATTTCGGCAGATATTGAGTATGCGCGAAAGTGGAAAAAACACTATCCAAGACAGAACGATTTATGAAGATGCTTATATATTTGCACCAAATTTGCACGACATGGGTTTGATGAGTGGTCGAGATTTTAAGAATTATAAATCTTTGTTTGAATTAATGGAAAAGCTCGTTGGTGCCCCCGATTTGTTGATTTACCTACGTAGTTCGATTCCAAACTTGGTTAGCCAAATCCATAAAAGAGGTCGAGAATACGAAAATTCAATCTCGATCGATTATCTCAGTAAGCTAAATGAGCGTTATGAATCTTGGGCAAAATCGTATGACAAAGGAAAAATTTTAATCGTTGATGTGGATACGCTTAATTTTGTGGACAATCCGGAAGATTTGGGACAAATCATCCATAAAATTGATACCGAAATCAATGGTTTATTTTAAAAAATGCTAAGGAAAAATATGGAAAATACAGCTGTTGAAAAAGTTGGTTTTGATGTTTGGAATGCTATCCGCGATTTTTTAGGTTTTGAATTGTTTACCTACGATCAAGGAAACTCTAATATAACCATCACTGTGGGTATGGTTTTACTGATTATAATTGCTTTAATTCTTACCAAATATGCCTTAAAAGCTATTTATCTTTTTGCTACACGAAAACTCAATGATGAAGAAACCCTTCGTTTCAAAGGTGTGTATAATTTCGTCTCTTACTTTATTTATCTTTTTGTTTTTATCTCTATCCTTAGTATTTCTGGTGTTGATATTACGATAATTCTCACTGCCGCCGCGGTGTTTTTTGTTGGTTTAGGGTTAGCAATGCGTGAAATTTTTCAGGATATTATCGGCGGATTATACATCATGACCGACAAAACTATCATGCCTGGCGATGTGATTGAAATACAAGGCGAAGCAAGTAAAGTAATAGAAATCACCTTACGAACAACCAGAGTGATTACTCGCGAAGAAAGAATTCTTATCATACCGAATCACAAATTTATTACTGACGTTTTCTTTAATTATACACAAACATCGCGAACAGTTAGAGCTGCAATTACCATTCGAATCCCTCTGCACGAAAATCTTGATTTGACAGAAAAAGTACTGCTCGATGCAGCATCAAAAAATACGCATGTACTCAAAAACCCTGCACCTTTTGTGATGTTAGATAATTTTGGCGAATATGCTTATGAACTCAGTTTGAATGTTTTCATCACAAATAGTTATAGAGAACCACGTATTTTGAGCAGTATTCGCTATGATATTGTCAAAATGATGAAAGAAAACCATCTGCAAATTGCTATTCCTTATTTTAAAATTGATGAGCAAATGACCAATTTCGACACAAAAAACGGTACTTCAAAATGAAGAAATTGATGTGGTTATGGCTATTTATTTGCCCAACTATTTTATTTGCCCAGCAAAACTGGCGAATTGAATCGCAATATTATACCGGAAGTATTTTACCACATAGCGACCAAATCACGCATTTGATTACCGACAAACCCAGCGGTTTTCTTGTCAGTGCTTCGACAACAGCTTTTAAAAATTCGTTTTGGAAAAAACATTACAACTATCCCGACATTGGTTTTTCTTTTCATTATCAGAATAATCACAACCAAACATTAGGCGATTTGTATGGATTATTTGCTCATTATGATTTTTATTTTTTCAACCGTCGATTAAATTTGCGAATCGCACAAGGCGTTGCTTTTGCTTCAAATCCGTTTGACAGAGAAACAAATTTTCGAAATCTCGCTTATGGCTCTCATTGGATGCCATCCACCTATTTTCAACTGATGTATCGTCAAAACATCTGGAAAAATTGGCAAGCTTTCGGTGGATTATTTTTAATTCATCATTCCAATGCAACAATCAAAACACCAAATATCAGTACAAATACCGTGGCTTTAACTGCCGGATTAAGTTATACATTTGAAAAATCGAATAACGAAACTCTTTTTGAAAACATCCCTGAAATCTATTCAAAAATAAGATACAGCTTAGCGTTTAGAAGCGGAATCAACGAAAGTCATATAGTCGGGATGGGGCAAAAACCTTTTTATCACTTCACTTTTGCGACATATAAAAGATTAGGATACACCGGTAGCATACAATTAGGTACCGAATTATTTTTATCTAACACGGTCAAAGAAACCATTGCGTTTATTGTGAATTCTTTCCCTGAATCAGATCTTCCTGCCGATACAGATTGGAAAAGAATTGGTGTTTTTGCTGGATACGAAATGCATCTCAATCGGCTTTCGTTGGAAGGAAATGTAGGTATATATGTTTATGATAAATATAAAGAAAACGGTGCGTTGTATCAGCGATTAGGTTTGCGATATTATGTAACCAAAAATTGGTTTGGAAGCATGTCGTTAAAAACTCATTTTGCCAAAGCCGAAGCCTTTGAACTGGGTATCGGTTATAAATTGTAATATGATGAAGTCAGTTAAATATTTGCTTTTTTTACTTATTTTCACAGCTTGTAATCCAGATGGCGAGTGCTTAAAATCTGCGGGAAGTGCTGTTTCTCAAACCTTAGACGTAAATCCTTTTCACACGATTGACATCCCGAAAGGTTTCGAAGTAGAAATCATACAAAGCAATCATTATCAGGTTGATATAAATTCATTTAAAAATCGAATAGACCAAATTACTACTCATGTAAATGATAGTATTTTGACTATTGAGAATTACAATGATTGCAGTTTGATTCATCGGCAAAAGGCAGGCAAAATCACCATCTACACGCCTACTCTACACACCATTAAAAGCCGAACGCAGTTTCGCATATATTCTTCAGACACATTGACTTTTCCCAATTTATTTATCATTAGTAGTCTGCCTGAAAATAGTGCGTCTTCTGAAATTGATTTAATCATCAACAATCAATCCGTAGCTATCGAAGACAACAAGGCAGCTTATTTTAAATTGTCTGGAAAAACACAGCGTTTTGACATTTCACTTTATGGTGGAAGCCCAACTGTAAATGCTAAAGATTTATTGTCGAACGAAATTCATTTTTACCATCGAAGCAGCAACAACATTCATCTATACCCTTTGGATTTCGTTGAAGGTCAATTGGTTTCAACCGGAAATGCGATTTTGTATAACAAAGCCACAAATGGTGAAAGCATTGTAACAACTTATAAAGGAAAAGTAGAATATCGAACTCCTTAATTCTTGGTTTTTTCGCGGAATAACGCTTCTAAATCTTGTGTTTTGAAACGAACAGTCAATAGTTTTAATCCATTTTCTTGGGCAAAATCAAAAATTAATGGACGAATATCATCTTGACTTTCACTGCTGATTTCCCACAAATTTCCGCCTATATTCTCGGCAAAAGAAATAATTTGCAAAGATTCTAACAGCGATTTTTCAATTGCTCTATCAAATTCAACTTGCAAAATCTGTGTATCTAACTTTTTCTTATCATCGTGCAAATATCTATCTTCCACGATTTTACCTTTATTAATAATAATCACTCTATCACAAATTGCTTCGACTTCTTGCATAATATGTGTGGAGAGAAAAACCGTTTTATCTTTTCCGATACTTTTTATCAATTTGCGAATTTCTACCAATTGATTGGGGTCTAATCCGGTGGTTGGTTCGTCCAAAATCAATACATCGGGTTCGTGCAACAACGCTGTCGCCAAACCAACTCGCTGCCGATATCCTTTAGACAACTGCCCTATTTTCTTATTCACTTCGGGCGTTAATCCGGTTTGTTCAATCACGTGATCGACTTTATTTTTGGCTACTTTGTATATATCAGCATTGAAATATAAATATTCTTTGACATATAAATCCAAATACAACGGATTGTGTTCTGGCAAGTAACCCAATGTTTTTTTGACTTTTTTCAATTCAGAAGACACATCAATGCCGTTTACCACTGCCGTTCCTTCATCTGCTTTGAGATAGGTCGTCAAAATCTTCATCAATGTAGATTTCCCTGCTCCATTTGGGCCTAAAAACCCTACGATTTCTCCGCTTCCAATCTTAAAACTAACATCGTCCAACGCTTTTTGATTGCCGTAATATTTGCTTAATCCTGATACTTCTATAGACATAATTTCATTCGTGATTTACCTACAAATGTACTAAAATACTCACAAAAAAGACAACTCTAAAAATATCATCATAGAAAATATTGAATATTGCTTATCTTTGCAAAAAAATTAGGTAGAAATGACAGCAAGTGGAAAAATAGAATTAATGTGTCCGGCAGGAGATTTTACATCTTTGCAGGCAGCGATAGATAACGGGGCAGACTCTGTTTATTTTGGTGTAGAACAGCTTAATATGCGTGCCAGAGCAACGATTAATTTTACGCTGGAAGATTTACCCGAAATCAACCGAAGATGTAGTGAAAAAAATGTACGTACTTATCTTACATTAAATACGATTATTTACGATCATGACCTTTCTATCATCAAAAGAGTTTTGGACAAAGCAAAAGAAAGCAATATTACTGCAGTGATTGCGATGGATCAAGCGGTGATTGCTTATGCTCGTCAGATTGGAATGGAAGTACATATCTCAACACAAATTAATGTAACCAATATTGAAACGGTAAAATTCTATGCTTTATTTGCCGATACGATGGTAATGAGCCGAGAACTGAGTTTGATTCAGGTTAAAAAAATCTGTGAGCAAATAGAGAAAGACGATGTTAGAGGGCCTTCTGGCAATTTGGTAGAAGTCGAAATTTTTGGTCACGGAGCTTTGTGTATGGCAGTTTCAGGAAAATGTTATTTGAGTTTGCATTCACACAATTCATCTGCAAATCGAGGTGCTTGTAAACAAAACTGTAGAAAAAAATATACGGTTATTGATCAAGAGTCTGGTTTTGAAATCGAATTGGACAATGAATATATGATGTCGCCAAAAGATTTGTGTACATTGAATTTCCTTGATCAAGTTATCGACACTGGCGTAAAAGTATTGAAAATAGAAGGTCGCGGACGAGCACCTGAGTATGTAGCAACGGTTACTAAATGTTATCGCGAAGCAATTGATGCGGTACACGACGGAACTTATACAGAAGAAAAAGTAGCCAACTGGATGGAGCAACTCAATACGGTTTACAACCGCGGATTTTGGTCTGGATATTACCTTGGTCAAGAATTGGGCGAATGGTCAGATAATCCAGGGTCAAATGCTACAAGAAAAAAAGTATATATCGGCAAAGGAAGACATTTTTATCCGAAAGGCGACATTGCAGAATTCCTTATCGAAGCTTATGATTTGAAAGTGGGCGATTCGGTTCTTATTCAAGGACCTACAACAGGTTCGCAAGAAATGGTTGTAGAAGAAATGGTTGTTCACAACAAGGAGCGCGAAACAGAAAACAACAAAGCAAGCAAATCGGATACGGTAACATTTAAAACTAAATTTAAAGTACGTCCGTCAGATAAATTATACAAAATTGTAGAAGCTTAATGGTTATTGTTACCTTACAAAGAAATAAATGTATCGGTTGCAATTATTGTGAAGAATTTGCACCGGAATATTTTAGAATGTCTAAAAAAGATGGCAAATCTGTCTTGTTGAAATCGATTGACAGAAAAGGTTTTCACACGCTTAAAATTCCTCATCATGAGGCTGAAGAAGCTATTGAAAAAGCTGCCAAAGCTTGTCCGGTAAAAATTATTTCTCACAAAACGATTTAGAATTCTTTAACAAACACTAAAAAACCTGTAAGCACATAACTTACAGGTTTTTATATAAAACATTACAGTGATTAATTTGCTACTTCACTAATAAATTTAATTCGCATCAATCGAAGTTCTTCAATATCATAATCGCCATCAAATTCTTCTAATGCTGCTTCGATAGAATCATTTTCGGCAGACATAAAATAGTCAAAAACTTCCTCCTGCTGATCTTCATCCAAATACTCTTCAATCCAATAATCTGCATTTAGTTTGGTTCCGGAATACACGATTTGTTCCATCTCTTTGAGCAAACTATCCATATCCAATCCTTTGGCTTTGGCAATATCTTCAAAAGACAATTTTCGATCGACAGACTGAATAATATACAACTTGAGAGATGAATTGGCTCCGGTTGATTTCACAATCAAATCGTCTGGACGGATAATATCGTTTTCTTCTACATAATCTTTAATCAACGAAACAAATTCTTTTCCATATTTTTTAGCTTTTCCTTCGCTCACGCCGTGTACGAAAGACATTTCTTCTAAAGTAATCGGATATTTCAACGCCATATCTTCTATAGAAGGATCTTGAAAAATCACATAAGGAGGTAAGTCTAATTTTTTAGATACTTTTTTACGCAAATCTTTCAATAACTTGATTAACACTTCATCAACCACCGCCGAAATCTTTGCTTGAGAACTCGCACTTTCGATAACATCTGCACCATAATCATGGTCTTCACTCATCATAAAAGAAGTAGGGTTGACTAAAAACTCCTCTCCTTTTTTAGTTAATTTCAGCACACCATAACTCTCTATATCTTTAGAAATCAATCCAAAAACCAATACTTGCCGAATGAGTGCCATCCAATATTTATCATTTTGCTCTTTACCAGATCCAAAGAAAGGTTGACTATCGGTTTTGTATGATTTAATCACAGCATTTACCCTTCCGATAAGCGTATTGATGACTTCTTTAGCTTTGTATATTTGTTTGGTTTGCTTGATAATATCGAGCAATTTTACTACATCACCTTTGGCTTCGTGTTGTGGTTTTGGATTTCGGATATTGTCATCCATATCCCAACCTTCTCCACTTTTCTCATCAAATTCTTCCCCGAAATAATGCAACAAAAATTTACGTCTCGACATGGAAGTTTCGGCATAAGCTACTACTTCTTGCAACAAAGCAAAGCCTATTTCTTGCTCAGCAAGTGGCTTGCCCGACATGAATTTTTCCAATTTTTCTATATCCTTATACGAATAATATGCCAAGCAATGACCTTCTCCTCCATCTCGACCTGCTCGACCTGTTTCTTGATAATAACTTTCTAATGATTTTGGAATATCATGATGAATCACAAATCTCACATCGGGTTTATCAATTCCCATCCCAAACGCAATGGTAGCCACCACCACATCTACATCTTCCATCAAAAACATATCCTGATGTTTGGCTCGAGTTTTGGCATCTAATCCAGCGTGATAAGGCACAGCACTGATTCCGTTTACTTGTAAAACCTGCGTAATTTCTTCTACTTTTTTTCTACTTAAGCAATAGATAACACCTGATTTACCTTTGTGCTGACTGATAAATTTAATGATATCCGATTCAATATTTTTAGTTTTCGGTCTTACTTCGTAATACAAATTGGGTCGGTTAAACGAAGCTTTGAAGACTTTTGCACCGGGCATTTCTAGATTTTTCAGAATATCTTCTTGCACTTTCGGTGTTGCTGTTGCTGTCAAACCAATAATCGGAATATCTCCTATTTGTCTGATAATATTACGGAGGTTTCTGTATTCTGGTCTAAAATCGTGTCCCCATTCTGAAATACAATGTGCCTCGTCAATCGCTATAAAAGATAACGGGACAGTCTGCAAAAACGAAGTATATTCTTCTTTGGTTAAAGACTCGGGAGCGACATACAATAATTTGGTTACGCCGTTTCGGATATCTTCTTTAACTTGATTAACTTCGGATTTGTTCAATGATGAGTTCAACACGTGAGCAACGCCGTGATTTTCAGACACTCCTCTAACGGCATCCACTTGATTTTTCATCAATGCGATTAATGGAGACACAACAATAGCTGTACCTTCCAAAACTAGTGCCGGCAATTGGTAACACAGAGATTTCCCTCCCCCTGTTGGCATAATTACAAAGGTATTTTGTCCAGAAATAATTGTTTTTACAACACTTTCCTGCAATCCTCTGAATTGATCAAAACCGAAATGTTTCTTTAATTCCTGATGTAAATCAATTTGTAATGATTTCATTATTTTGTTATGCTATTTTCCTTAAATTTGTCGATTATAAATATACGTCATTTTTTTTTTAAAACAACTATAAAAGATAATTTTGATTTGAATCAAATAAACCACATTTTAGATACCGCCAAAAAAGTATTAATAACTGAAAGTGAGTCAATTAAAAAATCAACCGAATTTCTTGACCATCAATTTTCGGCTGCTGTTGAAGCAATTTATCAAACAAAAGGTAAATTAATTATTACCGGAATAGGCAAAAGTGCTCACATTGCAGAGAAAATTGTCGCCACTTTAAACTCTACCGGAACCCCTTCATACTTCCTTCATGCTGCAGAAGCTGTTCATGGCGATTTAGGATTGCTCGGTGCCGACGATATTGTAATGTGCATTTCAAAAAGCGGCAATAGCCCTGAAATAAAAGCTTTATTGCCTTTGCTAAAACGCGACGGAAACCAATTGATTGGTATGACTTCTAACTCTAAATCTTTTTTGGCACAACAATCTGATTTTGTAATCAACGCCTACGTTGAAAGCGAAGCAGACCCTAATAATCTGGCACCAACTAATTCTACAACGGTTCAATTGGCTTTGGGAGATGCCATTGCTGTGTGCCTGATAAAACTCAGACAATTCACTGCTGATGATTTTGCTAAATATCATCCGGGTGGGGCTTTGGGCAAAAAATTGTTACTGAAAATTTCTTCTATTTTAGACTCAGAAAACAAACCAGCAGTACATTGTAATGCCAATATTCAAAATGTTATTATCGAAATTTCCGGCAAACGATTGGGCGTAACCGCCGTATTAGACGAAGAAGAATTAGCAGGGATTATTACCGATGGAGACATTCGTCGAATGCTGCAAAACAATAACCAATTTATGCAGCTAAAAGCAGAAGATATTATGACTCCAAACCCTAAAACGATTGACATCAACTGTTTGGTATCAGAAGCTTTAGATTTGATGGAAAACTACCAAATCACACAATTGTTAGTAACCGATAGTGGAAAATATGCAGGAGTAATCCATTTACACGACATCATTAAAGAAGGGCTGTTATCATGAGTACGAAAAAATCCAACAAAGAAATGTCTTTCCTTGACCATTTGGAAGACTTGAGATGGCTTTTGATTCGAAGCTCAATCGCTATTATTATTGCCGGTATAATTGCATTCGCTTTTTCTGATTTTCTTTTCGACACAATTATTTTCGGCCCAAAGAAAGCTGATTTCATCACTTATCGATGGTTTTGTGAATTGGCCATACGGTTTGATTTAGACAAAAGCTTTTGTCAGCACGAATTACCTTTTGAATTGCAAAACCGAACGATGGAAGGGCAATTTTCCGTGATGATATGGACATCTATAACTGCCGGATTTATTTTAGCAGTGCCATTTTTGCTTTGGGAAGTCTGGAAATTCATTAGTCCTGCCATGTATCAAAACGAAAAAAAACATGCACGTACTTTCTTGGCATGCACCTCGATATTGTTCTTTCTTGGCGTAGCTTTTGGCTATTTTATTTTAGTACCATTATCTATCAATTTCTTGTCAAATATTCAAATTAGCAAAGAAGTTATCAATCAAATTGATATAAATTCGTATATTGGAACCGTAAAAACAACCTCATTAGCTACGGGATTAGTTTTTGAATTACCGGTGATTATATTTTTTCTAGCACATTTGGGAATTGTAAACACGCAAAATCTCAAAGACTTCAGAAGATATGCTTATGTGTTAATATTAATCGTAGCGGCAGTTGTTACTCCTCCCGACATCATCAGCCAAATCATAGTATCTGTTCCGATGATTATCTTGTATGAATTCAGTATAATAATCTCAAAAATAATTGCTAAACGCAACAAAGAAAATAGCCATGAAATTACGAGCCGATAATTTAATAAAAACCTACAAAGGACGGAAAGTCGTCAAAGGCGTGTCTGTAGAAGTAAATCAAGGAGAAATCGTTGGTTTGCTTGGTCCAAACGGTGCCGGGAAAACCACCTCATTCTACATGATTGTGGGTTTGGTCAAGCCCAATGGCGGAAAAATATTTTTGGACGAAATGGAAATTACCAATTTTCCGATGTATAAAAGAGCACAAAACGGTATTGGTTATCTGGCTCAGGAAGCATCCGTGTTTCGAAAACTGAGTGTAGAAGATAACATTATGAGTGTTTTGCAACTCACTAAATTATCCAAAAAAGAACAAGAATTGAAGCGAGAAGAGTTACTGGAGGAATTCAGTTTGAATCATATCCGAAAAAATCGTGGAGATTTGCTCTCGGGTGGAGAACGACGACGTACTGAAATTGCTCGAGCATTGGCGACAGACCCTAAATTCATCTTATTGGACGAACCTTTTGCCGGCGTAGATCCAGTTGCTGTAGAAGACATTCAGCGAATTGTGGCTCGATTAAAAAATAAAAATATCGGTATTTTAATTACTGACCATAACGTACAGGAGACTCTTGCTATTACTGACCATACTTATCTGATGTTTGAAGGAGGAATTTTAAAGGCTGGAATTCCGGAAGAACTCGCTGAGGATGAAATGGTAAGAAGAGTTTATCTTGGGCAAAATTTCGAATTACGAAAAAAGAAACTGGAATTTTAAGATATTATAACGTTTTGTTTTTTATTTTTGCCAGTGCTAACTGAGTTAATTTGAAAAAGAAGAAAAATAGCACATTAGGATTTCTCTCGAAGAAACGCATGAAGAATTTGGGGTATTTGCCTCGATGGTCTATTTTATTAATAGATATATTCATCGTGTTTTTCTCTGCAATGGTAGGAGATTATTTACTTGACGGTATTGGTATAGATTCATATCCTTTCCGACAATCTCTTTTATTCTTAGTTTTATTTATTGCAACTCATCTATTATTTTTTCGCGTTTTTAAAACCTATTCAGGAATAATTAGACACACCACTTTTGTTGATGCGGTTAATCTCTTTTGGGCAGAATTATCCTCATTAATTTCTTTGTTTATCATAAATTTAACCGTAGATATTTTTACCGAAAAACCTTTCCTGACAACAAGGGTTCTGTTTTGCGGGATTATCACCTATTGTGGTCTGTTATTTTTCAGGATAGCTGTGAAAAGTGTATTTGAAAATTACATTAATGTATCTCGAGAAAAAGATTTAACCAAAACCGTTATTTATGGTTCTGGCGAAAAAGCTATCGCGATTGCCAATGCCATCTTAGCCGAAACTCCACACAAATTTAAATTGATTGGTTTTATTGATAACAAATCGACACACCTACAAAAAAACAATCGTTTATTAAATTTACCTCTGCTGAATTATAATCGAAAAATCCCTGTTTTAGTTAGAGTTATGGGGGTTAACTCTGTCATTCTCGCTGATGATTCTTTGAGCTACGATGAAACAATGAAAATAGTTGACGACTGTTTAAATTACCACATCAAAGTATATAATCTTCCTTCATTTACCGACATTCAAAACCAAAAAAGAGTTGTCGCAAATATCCGAAATATAAAAATCGAAGATTTACTCGACAGAAAACCCATTGTACTGAACAACACCAAAATCAGTGCTCAGATAAAAGGTAAAACCGTATTGGTTTCGGGCGGTGCAGGAAGTATCGGTAGCGAAATCGTTTGGCAACTGAGCAAATATGAACCTAAAAAAATCATCATTCTCGACCAAGCAGAAACGCCGCTTCACCAAGTAACATTAGAGATAAAAAAAGATTTCCCAAGCAACAATACACTTTCTCTTGTTGCCGACATCAGGAATAGACTTTTATTAGAACAAATTTTTAAAACCCACCAACCCGACGTAATTTATCACGCTGCGGCCTACAAACATGTTCCGTTAATGGAAAACAATCCTGAACAAGCTGTTTTCACTAATGTGATGGGGACAAAAAATCTGGCAGATTTAGCCATAGAATACGGTGCAGAAAGATTTGTGATGGTTTCGACCGACAAAGCTGTAAATCCGAGTAATATCATGGGAGCCAGTAAACGAGTGGCCGAAATGTATGTGCAATCATTAGACAGATATTTGAAAAAATCTGGACAAAACAAAACCAACTTTATCACCACAAGATTTGGTAACGTACTCGGTTCTAACGGTTCGGTAGTTCCGCTATTTACCAAACAAATCCAAGAAGGTGGTCCGATAACGATTACACACCCGGACATTATTCGCTATTTCATGACGATTCCGGAAGCCTGTCAATTAGTATTAGAAGCAGGATCGATGGGAGAAGGCGGAGAAATTTATATCTTTGACATGGGAAAACCGGTCAAAATAATTGATTTGGCTCATAAAATGATTAAAATGGCTGGTTTGATTCCAGAAAAAGATATTGCTGTCAAAGTAGTTGGCTTGAGACCTGGAGAAAAATTATACGAAGAGTTACTCAATGATTCTTCCAAAACACTTCCAACCTATCACGAAAAAATCATGATTGGTATGGACGATACTGAGAGCTTTGAACACGTAAGTAAATTGGTAGAAGAATTAATAGAAAAAGCAAGAAAATATAATACTGAAGACATGGTAAAAATGATTAAATTCATTGTACCAGAATATAAAAGTTTAAATTCAATTTTTGAAAAATTAGATAATTAATCATGCGAAATAAAAAATCCGTATTACTATTGGCAATGATCGTTTTTATAGGCTTGACATTCACCTCGTGTGTATCAAGAAAAAATTTCATGCCTTATCAAGAAATTGAGCAATTACAACCAGAATCTCCAAAGCATTTCGAAACTGTTTTTCAGCCAGATGACATGCTACTCATCGTCGTTTCTGCCGAAGATCAAGAAATCGCAGAACCTTACAATGTGTATGGAACCGTAGTTTCTACAACTGGTAGCGGTGTTGGACAAAGACAACAACACACCTACTTGGTTGATGAAGAAGGTTATATCGAATTTCCCGTTATAGGAAGAATACACGTTGCCGGAAAAACCAAAGCTGAATTGACAGATTATCTTAAAAAAGAAATCTCCAAAGACATTAAAAATCCGATTATCAACATCCGAATTACCAATTACAAAGTTACCGTGCATGGCGAGGTAAACAGAGCTGGTGTGCATACTATCGGGTCGGAGCGTATCACTTTACCTGAAGCATTGGCTTTATCTGGCGATATGACTATTTATGGTAATCGCAAAAAAATATTGGTCATGAGAGAAGAAAACGGCATAAGAAAAAGTGAGTACGTAGATATTACAAATGCTGATTTTATGAACTCTGATTTTTATTATCTCAAACAAAATGATATTGTTTTTGTAGAACAAAACAATGTCAGAAAAAACTCTGCTGCAGTAGGTCCAAATATTTCAACGATGTTTAGTGCCATTTCGCTTTTGGTGTCTATCATCACGTTGGGTATAAGAATTAACAATTAAAAAAGCTTAAATGGATAAGTATTCATTCGATAATAAAGAGGAAAATATAAATATTAAAGAAGAAATCTTTAAATATATCATACATTGGCGATGGTTTGTACTAGGCGTTTTTGTTTCTTTAGTTTTAGCATTTATATATCTGAGATATGCCGAAAACAAATACCAATCGCAAACCACTGTTTTAATAAAAGACGACAAATCTCAAAGCAATCAATTATTAGCCTTTTCTGAACTTGATTTGTTTGGCGGAGGTAAGGTTTTAGACAACGAGGTAGAGGTATTAAAATCGAGAACTTTAAGCGAAATCGCAGTAGATTCATTGAATCTAAATGTGAGTTACTACTCTGAAGGTAGCATAAAAAAAACCGAAATATACCATGCTTCACCCATCAAAATTATCGAAATAAAAGGTACAGAGAACGAATTTTTTACTCCTCAGTATTATTCTGTTAAATTCACAGACAACGGATACCTGCTCAAAAGTGAGAATAGTGGAGATTTAGGCGAATTTCAATTCGGACAAATTGTAAAAAGTGACAGCATATCGTTCTCTATCGTAAAAAATTCACCAAAAACACAAGAAGAATTATTGGAAGGCGGAACAATTGGCTTCCAAATCAATTCGAAAGAGCTAACTGTTGAAAATTTAAGAAATAGCCTATCTATTGAACCTACCAGCAAAAATGCCAGTGTACTTCGATTATCCGTCATCTTACCAAGTAACGAAAAAGGAGCAGATTATCTCAACCATTTGGTAGCGATTTATAACGAACAATCTATTGTTGAAAAAAGATTGGTTTCTAAAAATACCGCTGATTTTATCTCTAATCGTTTAGATATTATCGCAGTTGAATTGGGCGATGTTGAGAAAGATGTTGAACAGTACAAAAACACTAACCAAATTGCTGATTTGGAAACCGAAGTCAAACTTTCTCTCCAAAAGCTCAATGAATTCCAAAAATCAGTAATTGAGAATGAAGTTCAAATAAAAATCACTCAAGACCTGATTGATTATCTGAAATCTAGCGACACTTACGATTTAATCCCAGCTAATTACGCACAAGGTAATTTCGTTGTTGATGAGATCAACAGAATGATTATCGAACGTGACAGACTGTTGAGCTCTCCTCGCGGAGCTACTAAGAGTAATCCGGCTATTGTACAAGCAAGTGCACAAATCAGCGAGTTGAAAGCAAACGTACTAAATAGTTTGAAGCAGCAATTGTCGAACCTGCAAATTACTCGTACCGATTTAAAACAAAAAGAAAGCGAAATCAATACTAAAATCGCTCAAACACCAAGACAAGAAAGAGAATTTAGAATTATCGATCGTCAGCAAAAAGTTAAAGAAGCGTTGTATCTTTACTTGTTACAAAAACGAGAAGAAACCAACATCTCTATGGCGGCTACAGAGCTCAATGCCAAAGTTATTGATGTAGCCATCCCTGTTGATAAAGCTGTTTCTCCTAAAAAAATGATTATTATGCTTGCTGCATTAATCATCGGAGGGCTTATCCCGTTTGTAGTTATCTATATCATCAACTTATTAGATACAAAAATCAAAACCAGACTGGATATCGAAGGCAAAACACCAATTCCATTTTTGGGTGATGTTCCTAGTTCTGAGACGCCAAGTCAATTGATAGATATCAACAGTCGTTCGAGTAGTGCCGAAGCAATAAGAATTGTTCGGACAAACTTAGAATTTATGTTGCATAAGCAAGAAAATAGTAGTAAAACCATTTTTCTGACCTCGACATTCTCCGGCGAAGGAAAAACATTTGTTTCTGTTAATCTAGCTGCTACAATTGCATTATCCGGCAAAAGAACTATTTTGGTTGGGACAGATTTAAGAAACCCAAGAATATCAGATTATATCCAAAGTCCCGAAAGAGGTGTAAGTAATTATTTGACCCATAACGATTCTTCCATCGAAAGTTTCATTACCAAAGTTGACGGATTCACTGATTTCCATGTATTGACAGCCGGATCAATTCCACCAAATCCAGCAGAATTACTCATGAGTAGCAAAGTCGATGAAATGTTTTCTTACCTAAAAGCCAACTTCGATTACATTATTGTAGATACAGCTCCTGTGAGTTTAGTAACCGATACTTTGTTGATTGCCAAACACGCCGATAGTTTCGTATATGTAATCAGAGCAAACAAATTGGATAAAAAGATGCTTGAAATTCCGGAAGGTTTACACCGAGATAAAAAATTACCAAATATGTCAATCTTGTTGAACGACACCGATTCTACCAAAGGTTACGGATATGGTTATGGATACGGCAAAACTATGAAAGACGATAGACCTTTCTGGAAAAAGCTTTTAGGCATAAAGTAACAAAATCCTAAAAGATTATTTCAATAAATAAAATATTCGCCATAAATCACGATGAGATTTATGGCGTTTTTTATGATGATTTCTAAGTGATAAAATAAAAAAGGGTAATCTTTTCGATTACCCTAGTTGATGGTTTAATGATTGATTTATTTTTTTCTTGTTAGAACAGTTTTCGTTTTTTCGATAATTGCTTGTGCATTTAAACCATATTTATTCATTAAATCAGTAGGATTCCCTGATTCGCCAAACATATCATTTACTGCAACAAATTGTTGTGGTGTGGGCAATTCTCTTGCTAACAATCCAGCAACACTTTCGCCCAATCCTCCTAAATAATTATGTTCTTCAGCAGTTACAATGCAACCTGTTTTAGCTACTGATTTTAAAATAGCTGCTTCATCTAATGGCTTTATCGTATGAATATTAATAACTTCTGCCGATATTCCTTCTTTTTCCAAATTTTCTGCAGCTTGCAAAGCTTCCCAAACCAAATGTCCGGTTGCTACGATAGTAACATCTTTCCCTTCGTTCAAAAGAACCGCTTTTCCGATTTCAAATGTTTGGTTTTCGTCAGTAAAATTAGGTACAGACGGTCGCCCAAAACGCAAATAAACAGGTCCTTCATAATCTGCAATAGCTATCGTTGCTGCTTTTGTTTGATTGTAATCACAAGGGTTGATAACCACCATTCCTGGTAACATTTTCATCAATCCGATGTCTTCCAAAATTTGGTGTGTTGCTCCGTCTTCACCCAAGGTTAATCCGGCGTGTGATGCACAAATCTTTACATTTTTTTCTGCATAAGCCACCGATTGACGGATTTGGTCATAAACTCTCCCGGTCGAGAAATTGGCAAATGTTCCAGTAAACGGAATTTTACCGCCAATCGTCATCCCTGCGGCAATTCCTATCATGTTGGCTTCAGCAATTCCTACCTGAAAAAAACGTTCAGGATGATTTTTTTTGAATTCATCCATTTTTAATGAGCCAATCAAGTCGGCACATAATGCAACTACATTTTCGTTTTTTTGTCCTAATTCTGTTAATCCGGCCCCGAACCCAGAACGTGTGTCTTTATTTCCTGTATTTTGGTATGTTTTCATCTTTTTAATCTATGTTTTTAAGAAATTCAACTAGTAATTTCTTATTGTTATGACAAGCCTTCATTTTTCACAAATGAGTCAGATTAATAATCTCCTACTGTTTCTTTGTTTTGAGACAAGGCTTTTTCTAATTGTTCATCGTTAGGAGCTTTTCCGTGCCAAGCGTGTGTGTGCATCATAAAATCAACGCCATTCCCCATTTCTGTTCGCAATAAAACCATTACAGGTTTCCCGTTTTTTGCCGATTGTTTGGCAAAATTCATTCCATCAATAATCGACTGTATATCGTTACCTTTTTCAATTTCGAGCACATGCCAACCAAAGGCTTCGAACTTTGCTTGTAAACTTCCCATCGGCAATACCTCGTCGGTTGCCCCGTCTATTTGTTTTTCGTTCAAATCAATGATACCAATCAAATTGTCCACTTTATTTCCGGCAGCATACATCAAGGCTTCCCAATTTTGTCCTTCTTGTAATTCTCCATCTCCCATCAAAACATACACAAAATTGTCATCATTGTTTAATTTTTTCGCTAATGCAGCTCCGATACCGACAGAAAGTCCTTGTCCTAACGAACCAGACGCCATTCTGACTCCAGGCAAATGCGAATGCGTAGTTGGGTGTCCTTGTAATCGAGAGTCAATTTTTCTGAAAGTTGCCAATTCACTTACCGGAAAATAACCGCTGCGAGCCAACACACTATAAAAAACCGGTGAAATATGTCCGTTCGACAAAAAGAAAACATCTTCACCCGACCCTTCCATGTCAAAACCGTCTTTTCTTTTCATAATATGTTGATACATGGCTACGAAAAATTCGGCACATCCTAAGGAACCTCCCGGATGACCTGAATTTACTGCGTGTACCATACGTAAAATATCTCTGCGAACTTGTACTGTAAGTTCTTCTAATTGAGGAATGTTTGCGTTCATTTTGTGCTTTGTTTTTGCAAATATAAAGAATATTATAAGTTAATTTATTAGGAGCTTGCATCCAAATCGAGGTCAAACATTTTTTTCAATGTTTCCATATTGGGATTTAATTCTTTGAAATAATTAAATTTATCCTCAACCGTAAATGCTTTTTTAATTTTGATTGCTTCATTTACTTCTACCTTAATTTGTAGTGCGTAATTATTTAATTTTTTCCGCAACCCATTGGTCAAATCATATATATTTTCTTCAAAACTGATTTTAGATCCTTGGTTGGGTAATTCAATCGTGATGAGATTTCCTTCTACATTAGGCTCAACCATATTCATAATGGAAGACATCAACATACGCCCTGTTTGTGTAAACTTATTGGCATATTCCGTCCACAATTCCAAAACTTGCTCGGCAGTAAATTGGTCTTCTGGTAACTCTTTTTCTTCTCTATTTCTTTGTTGAAGTTCTTGTTCAATTTGTCGGCGATATTTCACGCTTTTCAATGACAACGCAGGCATAGCACTAACCAATCTTTCGTCGGTCTCTGTAGTTTTTTGTGCAACTTCTGATCCTGTTATTTCTTCCGAAGCACTTCGCACTATTTCAGGACGTTTAACTTCGATATCTTTAATCTCTTTTTTAACAAAAAAAGAAGGCGGAATCAGGAATAATTTAGCTTTTTTTTTTCAGCCTCTGGATGAGTTACAGAAGCTAATTGCATTAAACATAATTCGACCAAAAGCCGTTGATTTTGGCTGTTTTTATAACTCAATTCAGTACGATTGGCTATGTCAATTGCTTGTACCAATTGCTCGTGTGAAAATTGATTTGCTTGCTCGACAAATTTTTGCTGACTTTGTTCACTTACTTGCAATAATGCTGCAGTTTCTGGTTTTTTGCTCACCATTAAATTGCGAAAATGTGTTGCCAAACCTATAACAAAATGGTGTCCGTCAAAACCTTTTGCCAAAATACTATCAAACTCTAATAAAAGTTGCGGAATATTATTCGTTGCAATCAAATTGGTTATATTGAGATAATATTCAAAATCTAACACGTTCAGATTTTCGGCTACTGCTTGTCGTGTCAAATGATTGCCGCAATAAGAAACCACTCGATCAAATATCGACAAAGCATCTCGCATAGCTCCGTCTGCTTTTTGAGCAATGATTTGCAATGCGTCTTCTTCAAAAGTAATTTGCTGACTTTCGGCCACTTGCATCAAATGATTTTTGGCATCCTGAATAGTTATCCGTTTAAAATCAAAAATCTGACATCTTGATAAAATAGTCGGGATAATTTTGTGTTTTTCGGTGGTTGCCAAAATAAAAATAACGTGTTGAGGCGGTTCTTCCAATGTTTTCAAAAAAGCGTTGAAAGCGGCGTTAGACAACATGTGCACCTCATCGATAATATATACTTTGTATTTTCCGGTTTGTGGCGGGATTCTTACTTGGTCGATCAAGTTTCGTATATCATCAACTGAGTTGTTTGAGGCAGCATCGAGCTCAAATATATTAAAAGAAAAATCTTCATTAGGGTCATCATAGCCCGGTTGGTTGATTTTTCTTGCCAAGATACGGGCACAAGTAGTTTTTCCGACTCCTCTCGGACCTGTAAACAACAATGCTTGAGCCAAATGATTATTCTCGATGGCGTTGTTT
>DATGOD010000019.1:0-6619 GCA_035306305.1 Flavobacterium sp. | reverse complement strand
CGTAGTGCAAATCATCTACTTCTTTAATTTCTGCTTTTTGAAAAGAAGCATTATACGGAATACAAGTTGGTACATCTATTTTTCGTGCGTAAACATTATAAAGAATAGCAAATAAAAAGATTCCCATTAAAGAAGCACTTAGGAAAATAGCCCGCAGTTCATATTTATTCATAACTTACAATGTTTTAATGACGTTCTATTTGAAGGTTATATACGCTAAACCAAACCATTGCAGCTAATATTAATAATAGTACAATAAAAGCGATGGTACCTTTTGGTTTAAAGTTTTTTTCGATTTCTGATTGATGATCGTTTTCCATTTCTCTAAGAGTTGTTTTATACCACAAAGCTACTTTCCCCGTTAAAAAAAAGGGTTTACATAATTAGTTGTATTGTGGTACTTTTTACTGATTGTGCTTTAAAACAAAAAAATCGAGATCTTTTAAACTCGATTTTTATACGTATTTAGAATTTCTAAACTCTTCAGGGGTAATTCCTGTATTCTTCCTGAAGAATCGTGAAAAATAAGAATTATCCTGATAGTTTAGTTCATAGGCAATTTCAGAAATGGTTAAAGATGAATTGACTAATAATCTTTTGGTTTCTAATAAAATACGATTGCGTATCAATTCGCCTGCTGAAATTCCTTTAATTTTTTGACAAAGTGCATTTAAATGGTTTGGAGTTACAAAAAGAATCTCGGCATAATCTTTCGGAAGCTTTTTGATTTTATAATTTTCTTCTACCAAACGTTCAAAATTTCTAAGCAATAAAAGCTGGTGCTTATTTTCTATATGAATATGGTTTTCAGTATTAATCACTCTATTACTTAGAATAAACAGTTCTAATAAATACAATCTTAACAAATCCCAACTACACTCATTACAAGTTTTATATTCGATTTGAATTTTAGTAAAGATTTTTTGAATATCAGAAAATTGATGTTCCAAAGAAACTTTAGAATATTCACCATTTCCTATAAAAAATGGAAAATCATCAAGATAATTTGTTCTTGCCAGAAAAGAACTGAAAAAATGATGATTAAAATTAATTACGATCCCTTTTGCCGTGGTATCAAAAATCCATTTATGAATTTGTCCTGGAACCAGGAAAAACAAGTCTCCTTTTTGAATAATGTGTGTTTTAAAATCTATAAAATGTTTTCCTGTACCATCGGTAATAAATAATATCTGATAAAATGAATGGCGGTGAGGCGATGTTACCAAATCGGGTTTTTCCGAAATAAACCCTTGTAAATCAAGAACCACACAATCCTGCACATTATTGAATTCGTTAAAAAGATTACAAATGCTATAAGTGGGAATATGTGTGGTCATTGATTAGGAAATTAATTTTATTACGATATTCCAAAATTATCATAATTTGAAATGGAACAGATTGCATTTATTAATGCTGTTATGGTACTTATTAGATATTTTCTTTAATTAATCGTTCCAATTCATTTGCGGCGAAAATACCTGATTGTCGCCATTTTATCTCTCCATTTTTGAAGATAGCAAGTGTCGGGACACTACGAACTTGGTATTGTGCCGCAACCTGTTGGTTTTGATCCACATCAATTTTAATAATTGAAGCTGTATCTCCAATACGCTGTTTAAGTTCTTCTAAAATAGGAGTCTGCATTTTGCAAGGTCCGCACCACGTAGCGAAAAAATCCACCAAAACCGGCTTATCCTGATTAATTATTTCCTGAAATGTCATTCTTTTCTTTTTTATTGTTTTTAAACATAGAGAATACCAAACCTCCCATTACCGAGCCATATAACGTGCTATTGATTGGATTGGATGTAATGGCACAAGTACCCGAATTGCATCCTACAAATTTCCAATAGAGAAATCCGGTAAGTGTACCAATTGGTACGCCAATGATGGTTAAAAGGTTCTTTTTTATAAATGTCTGCATCATCATTATTTTACTTCTTCATAGGTAATGTCTTCCGTATTTTTGGCTTTGCTTGTAGAATATGTTGTATTGCATCCACCAGTACCGCAACAGCCAATATTAAAAAGCGTCATTAGTGTAAATAATCCACCTAAGGCAACAAGCATCCATTGCTGTGCCTGAATGCCTTGAACAATGATCACAATTCCCAAAACCAAGCGGATAATCCGCATTAAATTCCAGCCTCTTAAATAGTTTTTCATTTGTCTGCTTTTCAATTATTAGAAATTAACGAGTTAACATTTTGCCAAGTACCGCCATTGATAACGTTTTGAAAACCGTTTTTTTCTAAAATACTTTTTGCCTGTCCGCTACGGTTACCACTTCTGCAAAACACCACTATATTTTTCTTTCCTTTGAATTTGGAAAGTTGTCCCGAAATTTTGTCTAATGGAATGTTGACAGCTCCCTTTACACTTCCGGATGCAAACTCGGAAGGTGTACGGACATCAACCAAAAAAGCGTTATCTGCAAGTACTTCTTTTAGTTGCGAATTGTCTTGCTGACCGAACAAAAACTTAAATATTCCAAACATAGTAAAAAGGATTAATATTAGATAAACTGCACGAGATTTACTGTTTCTCATTTAACTCAATTATAAAAATTGTGGTGTTAACGTAATTTCGGTTTTAATAGAATTAGTAACCAAACAATTTTGCTTTGATTTTTCTAAAACTCGTATAGCTTTGTCTTGTAATTCATTGTTATCCAAACTCACAACAGGTGTAATTACAGCCTCGGTGATTTGAAATTTCTTATCTACCATTTCTAATTTACAAACCGTTTTGCATTCAAAACTTGTAAAAGGTAATTTGAAATTCTCTGCAATAGCCAAAAAAGTCGCCATATAACAGCTGTTGATTGATGCAGCGAAAAGATGCTCTGGTGACCAAATATTCGGCACACCATTTGTAAATTCGGGCGGAGTTGCACATTCTATTTTCGATTCTAAAACAGGAGATGATAATTCGCCTATTCGTCCTTCTTTCCAGTTTACATCAACTTCGTAATAGTGTTCTTGTAACATAATTAAATTGTTTTTTCTTTTACTTCATCCAAGGCTTGTTGTACGTTTTGCCAAGGACCACCATTGGTCACATTCTCAAATCCATTACTTTCCAATATCAGTTTTGCATTGCCACTTCTCGCACCGCTTCGGCAAAAAACGACAATATTTTCGCGATCCTCAAATTGTGAAAGCTCCTGTTCCAATACGCTTAACGGAATGTTTACAGCTCCGTCAACGCTTCCTGAATTAAATTCTTCAGGGGTTCGTACATCAACCAAAAAAACATGATGTTGTATGGTTTGATTGGCATTGATTATATTTTGAAATAATTCTAACATGACGTAAATTATATTTATAACAAGAAGATTGATTTTATGTTCTTCAACCAACCTTCGTGTTCTTAATTAAATTGATTTTTTAGCCAGAAACCAATCCACTTGCTCTAAACTTGTGTCGGCTTTACGTTCTTTTAATCCTTCCAATGTTTTTGGAGCTCCTACGATTACTTTATTGCCTGGCTGCCAGTTCAATGGCATTGCCACTTTATATTCGTCTGAAGTTTGAAGGGCTAATAAAGCACGTTTAATTTCTTCCATATTACGTCCTACATTCAATGGATAATACATTATCAAACGGATTTTTCCGGTCGGGTCGATAATAAATACGGCACGAACCGCAGCAGTTTCACTTTCACCCGGTTGCAACATTCCGTATAGTTTTGCTACTTTCATATCCAAATCTGCAATGATCGGAAAGTTGAACAAAACGCCAGTTTTTTCATCAACGGCATTTACCCACGCAATATGCGAATGGATACTGTCAATGCTTAATCCCATCAATTTGGTATTGTGCTTTTCAAAGAAATCGCTTTCGTTCGCAAATCCCGTCATTTCGGTGGTACAAACCGGTGTGAAATCGGCAGGGTGTGAGAATAAAATCACCCAGCTTCCTTTGTTGTATTCTGAAAATTTTAAATTTCCTGTTGTAGTCACCGCTTCAAAATCGGGTGCCATATCGCCAATTCTTGGCATTGAGTTTACTTGATTTTCCATTTTTTTAGAATTTTAATATTATTTAATTAACTATTTACTTCCATCCACTCTTTCATTCCGGCAGAATAGTTTTTTACGTTTTTGAAACCGTTTTTAGCCAACAATGATTGTGCAATGGTCGCTCTATCGCCGCTTTGGCAATGAATGACGATTTGTTTGTCTTTATTGAATTTATCCAGATTGTCGGATAATGTTCCCACAAATACGTGATCTGCACCTTCTACATGATAGGTTTGATATTCTGTCAATCCTCTTACATCGACGATTTGAACATTTGGATTTCCGATATACGATTTGAATTCTTCTATATCGATAATGTCTTCAGTTTCTAATTCCAAGTCCAAATCATTCACATCAGAAATGTATCCATAGATATTATCCAAACCGATTCTCATTAGTTTTCGGGTCAAATCTTCCATCTGATTGTCATATGCAACCAAAATAAATTGTTCCTGATAGTTCAGTAACCAACCTGCCCAAGTAGAGAAAGAGTTATTGTCCTGAATATTGATGCTTCCCGGAATAAATCCTTTAGCAAAATCTGTTTTATTTCGAGTATCGATCACTTGCAATCCGTTGTGGTATGCAGTTAGAAATTGTTCTTTGGATAATTTTGGGTGCTTCGGAACTTCTACCAATAGCGGACGATTGACTTTGTTCAAGTGTTTCATCATTGCAAAATATTTCGGCGGTTCCGGTTGACCTTCTAACAGGTACTTAATAAATCCGGCTTCATCATTTTCATATTGGAATGCCCAGTTGCGGATTTTCTCGTAACCAACTGTAGAACTTGGCACTGCTCCCAAGGCTTTACCACAAGCCGAACCCGCTCCGTGTGCCGGCCAAACTTGTACGTATTCGGGCAATTCGGCAAATCGTTGAATGGATTCGTACATCTGCTTCGCACCTTTTTCTTGTGTACCGATTAATCCTGCCGCTTTTTCTAATAAATCAGGACGACCAATATCGCCTACGAAAACGAAATCTCCCGTGAAAACCATCACCGGTTTGTCGGTAGCCGGCTGGTCTGTCAACAAAAAGCTGATGCTTTCCGGTGTATGACCCGGTGTGTACAATACTTCCAAGGTTAGATTGCCTACATTTATTTTATCGCCGTGTTTAAGTCCTATGTGTGGAAAAGCATATTGCCAATCAGCTCCACCTTCGTCCGAAAGATACATTTGTGCTCCTGTCACTGCTGCCAACTCACGTGAACCACATAGAAAATCAGCGTGGATATGTGTTTCGGTAATATGCGTGATTTTCATATTGTTTTGCTTCGCAATTTCCAGATACACATCTATATCACGTTGTGCGTCAATTACGATGGCTTCGCCTTTTGCCTGGCAACCGATAAAGTAACTCGCCTGAGCTAAACTTTTATCGTATACGTGTTGAAAAAACATAATTTTTAATTTTGAGATTTTAAATTTCCTACGGCACAGCTTACATAAGACTTTGCCTTTTTTAATAACGAGTTATTACCTTTTTGCGGATAACCCAAATCGTTCAGTTTTTGAATGAAAGGTTCTATGTCTGAATAGGATTCGATGGTTACGGTTTCGGTGTCTTTATCTATGCTTACTTCCTGTACACCTTCCATTTGCTGAAGAGCCGTTTTGATGCTGTTCATACATCCTCCGCATTTTATATTTTCTACTTCTATTGTGTGTTTCATCTTGTAAAAAATTAAAGCATTGTGGTTGGGCAAACGTAATCGCTCACTTTGAATTTTCCGGATTCTTTTATTGCGGTAAATCCACCTTGGGCATCAATCAGATTGTAATAGCCTCTTGCTCTTAATATGGAATTGAATATCATTGAACGATAACCACCGGCACAGTGTACATAATACGTTTTGTCTTTGTTTACTTCTGCAATGTGTTCGTTGATATAATCCAAAGCAATGTTTTCGGAATCAATCACGTGTTCTGAAAAATGCTCGCTCTTTTTGCGTACATCCAGAATATTCAGGTCTGGATTTTCTTCCATTCGTTTTGCCAGTTCATCTACCGAAATAGATTCGATGGTATCTGTTTCTTTGCCTGCATTTTTCCACGCTTCAAATCCGCCTTTCAGATAACCAATGGTATTGTCGTAACCTACACGAGCCAATCGGGTAACGATTTCTTCTTCACGACCTTCATCTGCAATCAACAAAATGGTTTGTTTAATATCCGGAATTAATGTTCCTGCCCAAGGTGCAAAATTGCCGTCAATGCCAATGTTGATAGAATTTGGAATAAAGCCTTTGGCAAAGGTTTGTGCATCACGCGTATCCAATAACAGTGCATCGGTTTCGTTGGCAGCCGTTTCGAATGCTTCGGGACTTAAAGCTTGTGTTCCTTTGTGCAACACCTCATCTATGCTTTCATAACCTTTGATGTTCATCAAAACATTTTCAGGAAAATATCCCGGAGGCGGCATCAAACCATCCAAAACCTCATCAATGAATTTTTCTTTACTCATTGGTTGCAACGCATAATTGGTTTTCTTTTGATTGCCCAAGGTATCGGTGGTTTCCTTACTCATGTTTTTACCACAAGCCGAACCCGCTCCGTGTGCCGGATAAACGATAATATCGTCTGCCAACGG
>DATGOD010000018.1:0-17876 GCA_035306305.1 Flavobacterium sp. | reverse complement strand
AAGGAAAAAATTGCTGGCAAAATTCATCAACAAGACAAAAAATTTCTGTAATTTTATCGAAATTAACCATAAGAAATAGTTGTTTAAATATTTAACATTCAGATAATTAAATATACAACTATTTCTTTTTTTACACAATATGTTTATCCTAAATAATAATCGAACTCAGGTTAATATTATTTTTAACCATTATTTTAACTATTTCTTTGAAAATAGTTTTATTGGGTTTTGTCCATTGCGATTGCATTATATAAGTATCATTTATGTTACTTGAACCGCCTGTATCACTTAATATTGCAGCTAATGTAAGGGCAATTAACCCAAAAATAACTATGTAAAGACATCCTTTGCCTACTGGCTGATTATTTTGCATTTTAAAGTTTTAATTTTAATTCAAATATATAAACTTAATTTTCCTTTCCAAAATTTACAATAAATATTGATTTATCAGTTATACTAATTACTCTTTATTTGTAATGTCCTCACAATACTTTTTTTATACTCTCTCTAAAGATGTCCAAACATTTTTCTGTTTCTTGTTTGTTCAAATGTCCAAATCCTAATCTCATAGCACTTCCGTTTTGATTTTGATACAATAAATGAGGCGGAATATATAAGTTTTTTTCTGCACATTTTTGACTGATTTTCATTAGATTAAGTTGTTTGTTTTTACTTTCTAACCAAAAAGCTAAACCACCATGAGGAGAGTTGAAATCAAATTTTTCTACAAAAAATTCACGCAGTAAATAGTCAAAATAATCACGTCGTTGTTGATATGTTTTTTTTGCTTGTTTGGTGTGTTTTTGGATTTCGCCTTCTTTGAGCATTTCGGCAAAGGTCAATTGCATCAATCTATTGTCTTGTTGAGTAAAAATATGCGTAAATTGTTTGAGTGCCTGAATGAGTTTTTTGTTTCCTACAATAAAACCGGCTTGAAACCCCGGAAGCAAATTTCGCCCGATTTCACCCATATAAATAACCCGCCCATTATCATCAGAACTACATAAAGGTAAACTACTCATTTTTTCAAATTGATAGTCGTAAGCCCAATCATCTTCTATGATGATGAAATTGTATTTCTCTGCAAGTTTAAGCAATTCAATACGTCTGGTTTTGCTTAATGAAACGGTCGTAGGGTAGTGGGCATGTGGCATTACATACACTGCTTTTATTTTGCTTTTCAGGCAAATTTTTTCCAAATCGTCTGTGTCGATACCTTCATTATCAGTTGCAATGGCTTTTATTTTTGCTCCATTTTTCTGAAAAATCATATTGGCTTGGTAATAATTTTTCTCGGCAACAGCAATCATATCATCTTGGTTCAATAAAATTTCAGTCAATAAATAAAGACTAATGTTGGTGTTTGAGGTAATCAACAGATTTTCGGGAGCGATATTCAAACCGCGAGTAATATTCAAGTAATTGGTCAGTTGCAAAGACAGAGGATTGCGATGAGGCAAATACCATTTTTGATTATCCCAAACTGTTTTTCGCCGAGTGATTGCGGTATAATATTTATGCCAAGTTTTTACTGCATTTACACGAATATCTGGCGTACCATCTGTAAAAAAATAAGTTGTTTTTTGTGGATTTACAGGCATATCAAACAAATGGGTTTCTTTGAATTGAAACAAAGGTTGTTCTGCTGATGTTTTGGAGAGATTGGGTTTTAAAGCTCTTTTTTCAGTAAGATTATTGTCAATAACAAATGCACCTTTGTTGGGATAGGTCTGAATCCAATCTTGCATTGCCAGTTCGTCAAAAGCGGCTACAGCAGATTTGCGATGTACACCTATGATTTTGGCTACTTGTCTCGTACCAGGCAATCGACAACCTATTGGTAAAACACCTCGTTGAATGGCATCAGTAATTTGTTGAGCTATTTGCAGATATATAGGCAACGGGTTATTGTGTTGAATTTCAATGGTTTCAAAAAAATGAATAACCGGACTACTCATAATGTAAAAATTGGCTTATTCTAATAAGCCGGAAAGATACTAATTTTGTCTTTATCAAAAGCACGAATGATAAATTTTATCGCTTGTAACCAAAACCAAACGACCTTTTTTCGGTCGTTTTTTTTGTACTTTTGCATTTATAATTTTTCAGGAAGTGATACAGCAAGACCAAATATTTTCGATACGCAACTCGACTGATTTTACACGACAAACTTTAGCCGTTTTTGAATGGCAATATCATCACAATATTGTTTATCAAGAATTTTGTAATTATTTGGGCAAAAATCCTAAAAATGTCTATCAGTTGAATGAAATTCCGTTTTTACCGATTCAGTTTTTTAAAACCAAAAAAATAGTAACAGGAGCTGGAAATATTCAACAAATTTTTACCAGCAGCGGAACAACCGGAAGCGAAGTCAGTCGGCATTTGGTAACCGATATTTCTGTATATGAAAAAAGTTTCCGGCAAGGATTTGCTCATTTTTATGGCGATATTAAAGATTATGCTGTGTTGGCGTTGTTACCTTCTTATCTGGAGCGTCAAGGTTCGTCTTTGATTTATATGGCACAAGATATGATTCAACAATCTCAGCATCCATCAAGCGGTTTTTATTTACATAATTTAGACGAATTGGCGGCAACGCTTTTGTATCTCGAAGAACAAAATCAACCTACAATTTTAATAGGAGTAAGTTTTGCTTTACTGGATTTGGTTGAAAAATATCAATTTGATTTAAAACATACGATTGTGATGGAAACCGGTGGTATGAAAGGCAGGCGAAAAGAAATGATTCGTGCCGAGTTACATCAGATTTTACAAGCAGGGTTTGGTGTGCAATGTATTCATTCTGAGTATGGTATGACGGAGTTGCTCTCGCAGGCATATTCCAAAGGAAACGGTGCGTTTGCTTGTCCACCATGGATGGATATTCTGATTCGCGATACCGAAGATGCTTTGACAATTTTGCCAGAAGGAAAAGCTGGAGGTATCAATATTATAGATTTGGCAAATCTCAATTCTTGCTCTTTTATAGCTACACAAGATTTGGGCAGAAAATATTCTGACGGACAATTTGAAGTGCTTGGACGTTTTGACGATGCCGATATCAGAGGATGTAATTTACTGTTGTTGGAATAGATAAATAAAAAATGCTCAAATTCAACATTTGAGCATTTCTTGTAAACTATTTATTTCTTTATTCTTCGTTCTCTGGTGCTTGGTCGATTAAGTCCATAAATTCATCAAGTCTTGGAGTGATGATGATTTGTGTTCTTCGATTACGTTCTTTTCCCATTTCGGTAGTATTTTCGGCAATCGGGTTGTACTCTCCACGTCCACCGGCGGTCATTCGTTTTGGATCTACACCGTAATGATTTTGTAATGCTTGAACAACAGAAGATGCACGCAATGTACTCAAATCCCAATTGTTACGAATGTTTTCACGACTAATAGGTACATTGTCGGTATTTCCTTCTACCAATACATCATAATCGCTGTAATCATTGATAATTTTAGCAACTTTACTCAAAGTTTCATTGGCTTGTTCAGAAATTTCGTAGCTACCCGATTTGTATAACATATTATCTGCTAACGAAATATAAACCACACCTTTCAATACTTGAATATCTACATCTTGTAACTCTTCTCGACTTAAAGATCGAGTAAGGTTGTTGGTCAAAACCATGTTTAAAGAATCACTCTTGTTTTTAGCATTTACCAAATGTTGAATGTATTTGTTGCTAGCATTGATTTCATCAACCAGTTTTGAGATGTTGACATTACCTTGTGTGATACTATTATCCAAGGAGTTTTGTAATGAAGTCAAGGCTTTTTTTAGCCCGTCATTTGCGGCACGCTCTTGCTCCAACATGTCTTCTAAACTTTGTACGCGCGTGTTGCACGAACTCAAATCTACCTGAGATTTGTTGTAATTGTTTTGAAGCGTTGCATAACTACTTTCTAGTTGTGCATACTTCTTTTTTGAGACACAACTGGTCAAAGTAAGTGTGCCCAAAATAATAGCTGGAATTAAAACTTGTGTTCTCATAATTATTTATTTTTAATGATAAAGATAAATAAATAAATGAAAAAACACTCGCTTTTAACGAGTGTTTATGAAATAATTACAGCGTTTCTTTCAGCCAACGGAAAAATTCTCCTTGCCATACCAAAGCATTTTGTGGGGCAAGAATCCAGTGGTTTTCATCCGGAATATACACAAATCTACTCTTGATGCCTTGCAATTGAGCGGCTTGAAAAGCTTCTTGTCCTTGCCCAATCGGAACGCGATAATCTCTTCCGCCATGGAAAATCAAAATCGGCGTGTCCCATTTTTTTACATTGTTAATCGGGTTGAAATCTTTATAAGCTTTTTGTGCATCGGCATTATCAGTGTCCCAATAGGCTCCGCCAGTATCCCAATTCGGGAAAAATACTTCTTCAGTAGTTCCATACATTGATGCTAAATTGAATACGCCAGAATGAGCAATAAATGTTTTGAAACGTTTTTCGTGGATTCCAGCCAAATAATAAATCGAATATCCGCCATAGCTGGCACCAACTGCTCCCAAACGGTCGTTGTCCACATATTTTTCTTTGGCTACGTCATCAATCGCAGATAAATAATCTTTCATCGGTTGTCCGCCCCAATCTTTCGAAATGGCTTCGTTCCATTCTACACCAAATCCGGGTAATCCTCGGCGGTTTGGTGCAACAACAATATAACCTTGTGCAGCAATAACTTGGAAATTCCAACGGAATGAATAAAACTGAGAAACCGGAGATTGCGGCCCGCCTTGACAGTATAAAAGTGTCGGATATTTTTTGTTCGGATCAAAATTTGGTGGATAAACTACCCAAGTTAGCATTTGTTTGCCATCGGTGGTTTCTACAAATCTTTTTTCTACTTTGCTTTTGGCAATATCTGCATAAATTTTATCATTTACCGACGTAATTTTTTTCCAGTCTTTTTTGGCTATGTCGTACTGATAAATTTCGGTTGCGGTGTTGTAATCTGTGCGTGTTAAAATCGCTTTGTTATCAGCTATTTTTACGATTCCGGTAACGTCAAAATCTCCTTCGGTCAATTGTTGAACAGTAGGAACTACTTGTAGCATTCCCGGAAAATCTACTTCAAATAATTGTATGGTACCATTTATCGGTGCAGTAAAATATACTTTTCGATTATCTTCGCTCCACACATAGCTATTCACTGTGCCATCCCAATACGCAGTTAGGTTGAGGTCTTTGCCATTGTAGCGAACAATAATGTCATTTTTATCGGCTTCATAACCGTTGCGTTTCATTTGCAACCAAGTCAAATCTCCATTTGGCGAAAACGACGGATTGGTGTCATAGCCTTCGTTTTCTTCGGTTAGATTTATGGTTTTGCCTGTAGCGATGTCATATTCATACAAATCGGTATTGGTACTGAGCGCATAGGCTGTTCCTTCTTTTTTTTTAGCTACATAAATTACTTTTTTTCCATCTGGCGAAAAAATATAATCACTGCTGCCTACGAACGGTTTTTGTGGCGAATAATAAGGTTCGCCCTCCAACAAATCAATCTTTTTTTGCGTTTGTTGATCAGTGAGCATAACGTGGCTGTAAGTGCCGTCGTTCCAAGTATCCCAATGGCGATAATCTAAACCGTCGTACACATATACATCAGATTTGTCTAGATTTTCGTAATAATCTCTGCCCAATACTTTTTTGACTTTGACCTCTTCGTGACTCAACAAATATTTTCCGTCAGTAGAAATTTTGTCTTGTTTCAGTAACGGATTGTCTTTATCTAATTCTTTCAGACCATTTCCGTCTATTCCAATTTGATAGTAAGACGTTTCAAAATTGTTTTCGGACACATTAGGCGTTGTAACGGAGTAGTAAAGCGTTTGGTTGTCTTCCGATACTTTGATTGGACTCACTCGACCTAATTCCCATAATGTTTCTGGTGTCATGACTTGTGTTTGTGATTGAGCAGAAAATCCGATGACGGATAAACATAAAATCGTTATTTTTTTCATGTAGGTTAAATTGAATTGTACTAAGGTAATTATTGATTTTTATTTGGGCATCCAAATTAATTCAAAATGAATGATAAAAAAAACTTAAAACTGCAATTAACATAATTTTTACTGTACTATTTGACGATTAATTGTTTAATTTCACGCCCGAAAACATATTAATTATTTATAAGGAAAAAAACGCATCTTATGGAAGATTTTAGATGGGCAGATTTAATTAACCCCGAATTTTATATCAACTTAGAAATTGCTGGACATCAGATAGGAATCTACGTAGTTTTGTTTATTGTTTTTGCCGAAACAGGTTTGCTTGCTGGATTTTTCCTTCCGGGCGATAGTTTGTTGTTTTTATCAGGTATTTATAGTCAAGCTTTGATGGCAGAATTTGTGTATATTCCAAATGATTTTCTCAATGTATGTGCTTTAGCAGGGTTGGTTTCCTTAGCCGGAATTATTGGTAACTGCTTTGGGTATTGGTTTGGGATGAAAAGCGGAAATTATTTGTTCAATAAAGAAGACAATTGGTTATTCAAGAAAAAATACTTGGAAGAATCTAGAGTATTCTTCGAAAAACACGGTGGTAGAGCGATTATTTTTGCCCGTTTTTTACCAGTAATTCGCACATTCGTACCTATTATTGCCGGAGTTGCTCACATGAATATCCGCCGATTTCTATTGTTCAATATTTTGAGTTCTATCATGTGGTCGTTTTCTTTAATCCTTGCTGGACACTACTTATACAAAATCCTTTTAGATGCTTACGGTTTTGATTTAACCCATTATATCGAATACATCATTTTGATTATCATTGCTATTACAACCGTTCCGTTTGTGGTGAAATTAATCAACAATAGAAGAGAAAAAAGACGCAATGCTAATCAAGAGTAAATTGATAAAATTATATTAAAAATGCTAAAATATTATTTGTTATGGGTTTTTGTGTGTAATTTTACCCTAAACAAAATTTAATTTAGTTATGAAAAAAACATTTTTAAGCTTAGCAGCTATCGGATTAATTGCATTTACCTCTTGCAAGAACGAAACCAATTCCGAAGCTCCTATGGAAGACCAAATCGAAACTGAAGAATCAATGACAGTTTCTGAAGAAGTGAGCGCTGAATTGCAAGCAGAGCTCAATGAAGCCGAAGCAAAATTGCAACAGGCAGAACAAGATTTGAAAGATGCCAAAGCAAAAGGCGACAAAAAAGCAGAGGAAGCCGCACAAAAAGTGGTAGAGGAATCTAAAACCGCTTGGGAAAACCTGAAAGACAAAACCAGCGAAGTAGCTAATGATGTTGAGCAAGGTATCAACAATGCTGTGGAAGACACCAAAGAAGCGGCTAACAAAGCAGGCGAAAAAATCGACGAAACTGCTAAAGATGCTAAAGAAAGCGTGAAAAAAGCAGGCGAAAATGCTAAGGAAAAAGCCAAAGAAGCTTCTGAAGATGCTAAAAAAGAGTACAACAATGCTTTGGACAAACTTAAAGCTGAGTAGTTAAATCTTATTTTAACAAATGCGAATCCCCGAATTTATTCGGGGATTTTTTTATTCTAACAAATCCGGTCGGCGGTTTTGTGTATGTTCATAAGCTTTATCTTCGCGCCATTTTTCTATTTTAGGAAAATTCCCGCTCAGTAAAATATCCGGTACTTTCATTCCTTTGTATTCTGCGGGGCGAGTATAAATCGGCGGGGCGAGTAAATTGTCTTGAAAACTATCCGTGAGGGCAGAGGTTTCGTCATTCAACACGCCCGGAATCAATCGAATAATTGCATCAGACAATACTGCTGCGCCCAATTCACCTCCAGATAAAACATAATCTCCAATCGAAATTTCTTTGGTGATCAAACTATCGCGAACTCTTTGGTCCACGCCTTTGTAATGTCCACATAGTATAATGATGTTCTCCAATAAAGACAATCCATTAGCAATTTGCTGATTGAGCGTTTCGCCGTCGGGTGTCATGTAAATGATTTCGTCATAATCGCGATCTGCTTTTAAAGCCGAAATACATTTGTCAATCGGCTCGATGCTCATGACCATTCCGGCACCGCCACCATATTGATAATCATCAACATTTTTGTGTTTATTGGTGCTGTAATCCCGTAAGTTATGAAAATGCACTTCAACCAAACCTTTAGCAATTGCTCTTTTCAAGATAGACGCCTCAAACGGACTTTGAATAAGCTCGGGTAAAACAGTAATAATGTCGATACGCATGATAATAAATGATTAAAAATCCCTCCGTTGTATTGTCGAAGGGATTGTCAAATTAGTATTTCAATTCTAATGTCGATGAAGTTTTTTTCCGAACTTCTTGCAACAAATCTGGGTGGTCGTTAAGTTTAACTCCGAAAGACGGAATCATCGTTTTTAGTTTTTCCTGCCATTCGTTGTGGAACTGCTCTTTAAAGCATTTCTCAAGCAAATTCAACATAATGCTCACGGTTGTCGATGCTCCTGGCGAAGCTCCTAATAACGCTGAGAACGAACCATCTGCTGAGCTAACGACTTCGGTACCAAAAGCTAAAACGGCTTTTCCTTTAGCATCTCTTTTCATGGTTTGTACACGTTGTCCGGCAGTTTCCAAGCGCCAATCTTTTGCTTGTGCATCCGGAAAATAATTTTTCAATGCTTCCACACGTTTGTTTTGCGATTGTAAAACTTCACCGATTAAGTACGCAGTCAAATCAATGTTTTTGAATCCAGCTCCGAGCATTGTCGGTAAATTGGAAAAATTGATGGATTTAAACAAATCGCAATACGAGCCATTTTTCAAAAATTTGGTTGAAAATCCAGCATAAGGTCCGAATAACAATGATTTTTTTCCGTCGATATATCGAGTGTCCAAGTGTGGAACAGACATCGGAGGTGCGCCCACAGAAGCTTTTCCATATACTTTAGTTTGGTGTTGTTCGATGAGTTTTTCATTTTGGCAAATTAACCACTGTCCACTTACTGGAAATCCGCCGTAATGTTTTCCTTCCGGGATTCCTGATTTTTCTAATAATAATATTGATGCTCCACCTGCTCCAACAAAAACAAATTTGGTCAAGATAGCTTTTTTCTCGCCGGTTTTTAGGTCTTTGGTCATTACTTTCCATCTGCCGTCAGCTTGTTTTTTGACGTCATATACTTCAGTATTGAAAGTAACTTCTGTACCGTTTTGACTAGATTGATGGGCAATCATTTTTTGGGTTAATGCTCCAAAATTAACATCAGTACCATATTTCATAAAAGTGGCAGCAATCTTGTCATCAGCGCTTCTGCCTTGCATGATAAGTGGTGCCCATTTTCTGATTTGCGAAGCTTCTTCCGAAAATTCCATATCGGCAAATAGTGGCAATTTTCGTAAGGCAGCATGTCTTTTTTGGAGATAGGTAACATTGTCGTCGCCCCAAACAAAACTCATGTGCGGAACCGAATGAATGAAGTCTTTCGGATTTTGGAGAATATTTTTTTCGACTAAATAAGCCCAAAATTGTCGAGATATTTCGAATTGTTCGCAAATGTTTATCGCTTTGCTCACATCGATTGAGCCAGATTTGGTTTCGGGAGTGTAGTTAAGCTCACAAAATGCCGAGTGACCGGTTCCGGCATTGTTCCACGCGTCAGAACTTTCGACAGCGGCTTGATTTAATCTTTCTACAATTTTAACTGACCATTCCGGATTAAGTTCTTTAAGCATTAAACCTAAAGTGGCACTCATGATTCCGGCTCCTATTAAAACAACATCAGTTTCTGCGGGTTGATTTATAGACATTATCTTGTGAAATTTTTGTACTAATTTAAAACATTTTTTCGGTTAAATAATCTTGCAACAAAATTGTTGCTGCAATTTCATCGACCAAGCCTTTATTTTTTCTTTGTTTTTTCTTCATTCCGTTATCAATCATCGATTGAAAAGCAATTTTTGACGTAAATCTTTCATCGCGTGTTTCGATAGGAATATTCGGGTATTTTTGTTGAAAATCCGTGATGAATTTTTCTATCTGCGGTGCAATTTCTGACGGTTCGTTATTCAATCTTTTGGGCATACCGATGATGACTTTGCTTACACCTTCTTGCTGAAAATAATTGTTTAAAAAATCGAATAATTCATCAGTAGCCACGGTTGCCAAACCCGAAGCGATAATTTGCAAAGGATCTGTAACTGCCAATCCGGTGCGTTTGGCACCATAATCAATAGCTAATATTCGAGCAGATTTAGTATTCAAAAGTTCCGTATTCAGATTGAATGGTTAAACGTTTTTCTTCACTATCTTCCACACGTCCGACAATTTGTGCTTCTACATTAAACGATTTGGAAATCTGGATAATATCTTCAGCAATTTCCGGTGATACATAAAATTCTAATCGATGACCGCAATTGAAAACCTGATACATTTCTTTCCAATCTGTTCCAGACTGCTCTTGAATAAGCTGGAACAACGGAGGTACAGCAAACATATTGTCTTTAATCACATGGAATTGGTCGATAAAATGCAGGATTTTGGTTTGTGCACCGCCACTGCAATGAATCATACCGTGTATTTGTGAAGCGTTGTATTTTTCTAGTATTTTTTTGACGATAGGCGCATAGGTTCTCGTTGGTGAAAGTACCAATTTTCCAGCATCTATCGGTGTGTTTTCAACTTTGTCGGTTAATTGTTTTTTTCCAGAATAAATCAGTTCTTCCGGTACAGATGAATCATAACTTTCAGGATATTTTTTTGCCAAATCATGAGCAAAAACATCGTGTCGGGCAGAGGTCAATCCGTTACTTCCCATGCCGCCGTTATATTCGTTTTCGTAAGTCGCTTGTCCGAATGATGCTAAACCAACAATTACATCACCGGGGCGAATGCTGGCATTGTCAATTACATCGCTGCGTTTCATGCGGGCAGTTACCGTAGAATCGACAATAATTGTACGCACCAAATCGCCTACATCGGCAGTTTCTCCACCAGTAGAATGAATGGTTACGCCGTGTTTTTTCAGGTCTTGTATCAGCTCTTCTGTGCCGTTGATAATCGCTGAAATAACTTCTCCCGGAACCAAGTTTTTGTTTCGTCCGATGGTAGAAGAGAGCAAAATATTATCGGTAGCTCCAACGCAGAGCAAATCGTCAATATTCATAATCAATGCATCTTGTGCGATGCCTTTCCAGACAGATAAATCTCCGGTTTCTTTCCAGTACATATATGCCAACGATGATTTTGTGCCGGCACCATCTGCATGCATAATCAAACAATAATCGTCATTTTGCGACAGATAATCAGGAATAATTTTGCAGAATGCTTTCGGAAAAAGCCCTTTGTCGATGTTTTTTATCGCACTGTGCACATCTTCTTTTTGTGCAGATACACCACGAAGTGCATATCTGTTATTTTCTGGTTTCATATAACATTGATTATGACCACAAAGTTACAGTTTAATTAAATGCTACGCAAAAGTAAATTTTATTGGTTTTGAAAAAAGATTTCATTTCTATAGTTTTTGTATCTTGCACCTATAATTCCACACAAAATATGACTAATAAAACATTTCAGTATCCGTTAAATCTTCTTTTTAAGATTACCACTTTTTCTAATGATTTTACTGCCAAAGATGCTTCGGGCAACACGATTTTTTATGTCAGAGAAAAAATGTTTAAACTTCGCGACCATATCAGTGTTTTTCGTGACGAATCGAAAAAGGAAGTGTTGTATGATTTGGTTTCCAATAAAATTATTGACTTTCAGCAAACTTTCACCATTACCAACGCACAGAAACAGATTATAGGAAAAGTACGTAAGAAAACTTTTCGTTCTGTTTTCAAAGCTACTTATTATTTGCAAGATGCCGACGGAAAGCATGTTTATACCATCAGAGAACGCAGTGCAACCGTGCGATTTTTTGATAGTATTTTTGGCGAATTACCGCTGATAGGCATGCTTTCCGGTTATGTATTTAATCCGAAATATGTGGTGGTGGATTTAAACGGAAAAGAATTGATGGAAATGAGTAAAAAACCGTCTTTTTGGGGACGAAAATTTGATGTTCACAAACTCACTAATCAGCTTTTTAACGAAGAACAAGTGGTTTTGAGTTTAGCTTTAATGGTCATTCAACAAAGGGATAGGGGGTAGTTTATCAATTATCTTCAAGTACTTTTTTCATGGCATTGGCTTTCAACAAACATTCCTGAAATTCCTTGTCGGCATTGGCTAAATCCGTAATTGCACTACCGACAGAAAAAGACAAATATTGTTTTTTCTGGTTATATAAAATCGAACGAATGATTACATTAAAGTCAAAATCGCCATCGGGAGTGATATATCCAACTGAACCGCTGTATAATCCACGTTTGAAATCTTCGTGTTCTTCAATCAATTGCATCGCCGATAATTTTGGAGCACCGGTCATACTGCCCATCGGAAAAGTAGTTGTCAATATATCTTTGAGCGTTGTATTTGGCTTAATTTCAGATGTAATCGTCGAAATCATTTGATGAACTTGTGCATAAGTGTAAACCTCGCAAAGTTCTTCGACTTTTACCGAATTTTTATCGGCAGTTCGAGACAAATCATTCCGAACCAAATCAACAATCATAATATTTTCGGCACGTTCTTTCGGGTCTGTTTGCAAATTATTCTTCAGTAAAATATCTTCTTTTGGGTCAGTCGAACGCTTGGCTGTTCCTTTAATCGGTTGAGAAATAAGTTTATTTCCTTTTTTCTTTAAAAACCTTTCCGGCGAAGCCGACAAAGCATAATTATCACCGATTTTCATATAAACTGAAAAAGGTGGCGTAGAAATCGCATTCAGTTGATGATAAGTCGCCAACGGAGCAATTTCGGCTTGTTCTGCATAAAATTCCATGCAATAATTAACCTCGTAAATGTTGCCTAATCGAATGTGATTTTGCAAAGATTCAACTTGTTTTACATACTTTTCATAAGCGGTTCTTTGTCGAATTTGTACCGATTTGTTTATGTTTTTTTCAGTTGAAAGTGTTTGATTTTGAATGTTTTCAATGTCTTCAAAAACTTCGTTCTTGCAAAGGTTTAGGTACAAAAAAGTAATCTCGCTTTGCTTTTGCAACAAGATTTTTTTCGGCTGAAAAAAGCAAATATCCGGAAATTCAAGTCCGTCGTGATTATTTGAAGACAACTTTTCAACGCCATTTTTCAAATCATACGACAAATAACCAAAAAGCCAATCTTTGTTTTGCTCAAAATAATCATTCAAATCGTCGAATGCCGAAAACGAATCGGTTTGTACCAATGTGAAAGCATCCAAAGCCAAAGCCGAATCAAAACTGTGAAAATGGTCTTGCTGATTGTTGTTGTCCAAAAATACAATTTCCCGATTTTCATTTGCCCATTGCAATGCTTTTTGCATGAAAATTTGCGGATTTTCTACCGTAATTTGATGAACAAATCTATGCATCTGAACGAAAAGTTAATAAAGCTTCTTTGATTTGTTTTTCTAAATCCGGAAGTAATATTTGTCCGTTTTCCATATCAAAATTGTCGTTAAACGACGGAAAAGTTACCGATGTAATACGTTTTGCCCGCATCATTTTGAAATAAGTTTGCAGATAATCATTTGCTCCTTTTCCGCCCATTCTGCCCGGCGAAGCGGTGATAATCAAAATGTTTTTGTCTTTAAAAGTATCAAAATCGATGCGTGAAATCCAATCGAGCATATTTTTGAAAAATGCAGAAACAGTCCGATTATGTTCGTTGGCAACAATCAGATAATTGTTGTAAGCATTGATTTCTCGGTGAAAATTTCTCAATGTTTCAGGAAAGCCTTCGTTTTTTTCTATATCAATACTAAAAATCGGCAAATCAATATTTTGGCTGTCCATCTTATCAATGTCATTGGCTTCGCTGAATTGCAAAATGCTGTTCATCAGTTGTTTGTTGATAGAATGAGTAGAATTGCTGCCTAAAATAGCTAATGTTTTAGTTGTCATAATCCGGATTATTGAAGTTGGAATAATTTCTCCATCGTTCTATAACTGCTTGCATATCTTCTGGAATGTCAGAATTAAATCGCATAAATTCTTTTGTGCCAGGATGTACAAAACCTAATGTTTTGGCGTGTAAAGCCTGTCTAGGTAATATTTTAAAGCAGTTTTCGACAAATTGTTTGTATCTCGGGAAAGTAGTTCCTTTCAATATTTTTTCGCCGCCATATCTTTCATCGTTAAACAAAGTGTGTCCGATAGATTTCAAATGCACCCTAATTTGGTGTGTTCTACCAGTTTCTAATCGGCACGAAATCAAGGTTACATAGCCTAATCTTTCAATTACTTTGAAATGTGTAACAGCATGTTTGGCACCGTTGCTGTCACCTTCAAAAGTTGCCATTTGCATGCGGTCTTTCACGTGTCGTCCGATATAGCTTTCAATCGTTCCTTCGTCGTCATTGACATTTCCCCAAACCAGGGCAATATATTCTCGCTCGGTAGTTTTTTCAGCAAATTGCTGTTGCAAATCAGTCATAGCTTGTTCGGTTTTGGCAACGACCAACAAACCTGTGGTATCTTTGTCTATCCGATGTACCAATCCGGGGCGTTCAGAACTGTTTAAAGGTAGATTGTCAAAGTGATAGGCGAGTGCATTCACCAATGTTCCGGTGTAGTTTCCGTGACCGGGGTGCACGACCAATCCGGCGGGTTTATTGACCACAAGCACATCGTTGTCTTCATAAACGATGTTGAGCGGAATATTTTCAGGGATAATGATATTTTCAAACGGCGGTTGTTCCATCAACACGCGCACCACATCATCTGCTTTGACTTTGTGATTGGATTTAACAGCGATGTCGTTGATAAAAATATTCCCGTTTTCGGCTGCCTTTTGGATTTTACTTCGTGTGGCATTTTCTATCAAATTCATCAAGAATTTATCTACACGCAACGGTTTTTGTCCGCTTCCGGCAACAAATTTATAATGTTCGTGCAATTCGTTGTGATTGTCTTCTGTATTCAAAAAGCTAATAATTTTAGTAAATAGAATCGATTGCTGGCGCCATGTCTTCAAACATTTGGTCGAGCGAATCTCTTTGTTTGTATCCTAAAGAGCCATCGCCCAAAAGAAAATCGATGGTTGAATGTTTCAACACTTTGTCGCCTTCTTTGAGAATGCGTCCGTTTTGTTCGATTTGGATAACGACATCTTCTGCCAAATGAGGTTCGTAGCGAACATTTCCTTTGATTAATCCAAGTCCTTCAATGCGTGAAACGGCATATCTGAAAGTATTATCCACCAAATTAGGCAAAGTTACTGAAGCGTAATTCGCCGCATTGATTTTGACATAAATCGTCCTGCCATCTTTCACTTTGGCATCAGCTTTTGGGTCTTGTTCAAGAATACTCAATGGTGGGAAGTCTTCGTTAAAATCCATTGTATCGACTACAACCATTTCCAAACCTATATTTTCTAATTGTAATTTTGCTCTGTCCGGATCAGTTTTGGCTAAATTTGGAACCGATATTTCTTCTCCGTGACGCGTATAAGTGTCCAGAAATTTTAAGGAACCAAAAGCTATGACAATCAAGATAATCACTGCGATGGCTACTGAAATCCAAAGACTTTTGCTTTTAATGAATTGAATAAATGTCATAATTTCATTTTTGACAAAGATAAGAATAAAATGTATAAATTTTGAAAGTAAAGTTATTGCTAGCTTGATGAAGTAGTTTTATTATCTTTACAAAAAATTATTCTAGTTGTAGAAAATGAAAAAAGTAGGCATTATTATGGGCGGATATTCCAGTGAATTTGAAATATCGCTAAAGAGTGGAGAAGTGGTTTATCAACATCTCGACCGACAGTTATATGAACCTTATCGAATACATATTTTCAAAGATAAATGGGTAGTTGTGCTCGATAATCAGCAAGAATATCCGATTGATAAAAATGATTTTTCAGTTGAAATTGACGGACAGAAAATTCGTTTCGACGTAGTTTTTAATGCCATTCACGGTACGCCCGGCGAAGATGGTTTGATGACTGCCTATTTTGATTTAATTGAGCAAAAACACACTTCTTGTTCGGCTTACCAATCTGCCATAACTTTTAATAAACGAGATTTATTGTCTGTGGTTAAGCCATACGGAATCAAAACGGCTATTTCTTATTATTTGAACCAAGGCGATGTAATTGATGTGGATAAAATCATTCAACGTGTTGGTTTGCCGTGTTTTGTCAAACCCAATCGTTCGGGTTCGAGTTTCGGTATTTCAAAAGTAAAAAATAGTGCCGAATTGATTCCGGCAATCGAAAAAGCTTATAGAGAAGATAACGAAATTATTATCGAAAGTTTTTTGAAAGGCACCGAAGTTTCTGTCGGTGTAATTACTTTTCGAGGAGAAATCAAGGTGTTGCCAATAACAGAAATTGTTTCGGAAAATGATTTCTTTGATTATGAAGCCAAATACGAAGGAAAATCGCAAGAAATCACTCCGGCTCGAATTTCGGATGAAGAAAAATCTCGTGTAAAAGATACGGCTAAACGAATTTACAGTATTTTAGGAATGAGTGGCTATTCTCGTAGCGAATTTATTTTGATGGATGGCATACCGTTTTTCCTTGAAATGAACACCATTCCTGGTATGACCGCAGAAAGTATTTTGCCACAACAAGCCAAAACTGCCGGAATTTCATTGACAGAATTATTTGGCGATGCCGTCGAAGCAGGACTAAACAATAAAACAGACTAATCATGAGAAGAGCTATTTTCCCGGGTTCGTTTGACCCGATAACTAACGGACACCTTGATATAATTCACAGAGCATTGCCTTTGTTTGACGAAATTATTATCGCTATTGGTATCAATGCCGAGAAAAAATATATGTTCAGTTTGGAGCAACGAAAAAAGTTTATCGAAGAAACCTTTGCCAATGAACCCAAAGTGGTGGTGGATACATACTCCGGCTTAACCATTGATTATGTGAAAGAAAAACAAGCCGATTTTTTGTTGAGAGGTTTGCGTAACCCTGCCGATTTTGAATTTGAAAAAGCCATCGCACACGCCAATCGATTCGTTGCCGGAATAGAAACCGTGTTTTTGCTGACGGCGGCAAGCACGTCTTTTATCAGTTCGAGTATCGTTCGAGATTTTATCAAAAACAATGGCGAATACAGCAAATTGGTTCCGCCAGCTGTGAAAGTGGAGCAGGACGTATAAAAACAAAATGATGAAAGAAAAAACATTGTTTACAGAGCAAAAATTTCTGTCGATTTTAGTTATTCCGTTTATTATTTCTATAGTTAGCACCTTTCCTATTTTGCTCGTCGCATTGGTTGCAAATAACCCGCAAGTAGCTTTGATTATGCTTTTGGTTGCTTTCACCCTCTTTGCTTCTTTGTTGTTGTTTTATAAATTACATATCAAGGTCGATGAACAGGTTCTGGAAATTTCTTTTGGCATCGGGTTAATCAAGAAAAAGTTTTTACTAAGTGATATTGACACATCGACGTTTTACGACAAAAAAATACCGTGGTATTACGGTGTGGGGTGGCGATATGATTTCAAAGGAAATGTCTTGTTCAGTGCTGACTTGGGCACCGCTTTAACGTTTAGATTGAAAAACAGCGAAAACCAAATTATGATTGTAACCAAAAACCGAGAAGCACTCAAAGACGCGATTATTGACAGTTTGCATAATCATTTGTAAAAACAGCAAATAGATAGTGCTTGTAACATATTTCTAATTAAATTTGTTTAGATGCTTTCATTATGGAGAAAAGGAGTAAAATATTACTAATCGCTACAATAGTACTTTTCGTATATTGGACAATCACCAAGGTTATTGATATTTACCAATTACATCCTATAGCCGGAGCGATTTATGAATTGACATCAATTATGGCGGTCTTGACAACTTTTGCTTTACCGATTGTAGCGATTGT
>DATGOD010000017.1:0-3166 GCA_035306305.1 Flavobacterium sp. | reverse complement strand
ACAGCAAAAGAAAAAATAGACGAATACATTAGCAAAACCAACGATTGGCGGGGCGACTTGATAACAGAAATCAGGAAACTTATACACGAGATACAACCCGAAATCGAAGAAGAATGGAAATGGAACAGTCCGGTGTTTTCACATAACGGAAAAATGATTTGTAGTCCGGGAGCATTTAAAATTCACGTTGGACTGAATTTCTTTAATGGTGCAATGATAGAAGATCCAAACGGACTTTTTAATAGCGGATTGGATGCAAAGAAATCCCGTTCCATTAACTTCAACAAAGAAAACAGTATCGACAAAAAAGCCCTAAAAGAACTATTGACAAAAGCCATTCAATACAATCAAGAATAAGAACAGAGAACGGAAGAAAGCCCAGCTGCCAACATCGGTCTGGCGAAATGCAGTCAGTGCTTCATTTACTTTTTCCTCAATTTACAAGCACGGAAACGTTAACGGTCATTGTAGGACGACAAAATAACTAAAAAATGAAAGTAAATATTAGACAAGAAAATAAAGACGACTTTAATGCAGTTTTTGAAGTGAACAAATTTGCTTTCGGACAAGACAACGAAGCGAACCTTGTTGAATTGTTGCGACAGAGTAACGCTTTTGATCCCGAACTTTCATTGGTTGCAACATTGGGCAATAAAATTGTTGGACACATTTTGTTTACGAAAATTAGAATCGTAAATGACGACAAAATAGAAATAGAAAGTTTGGCACTTGCACCAATGGCAGTGAAACCAGAATTTCAACACAAAGGAATTGGTGGACAACTAATCAAACACGGACTTGACAAAGCAAGAGAACTACAATACAAATCAGTCATTGTGTTAGGACACGAAAATTACTATCCAAAATTTGGTTTTGTGCCAGCAGACAAATGGAAAATCAAACCACCTTATGACGTTCCGACAAATGTTTTTATGGCTCTTGAATTAGTAACTGACGGACTTAAAAACACAAACGGAATTGTGAAATATCCAAAAGAATTTGAAACAGTATAATAACAAAGAAAACAAGAAACCGCTAACAAGGGTTTTGCGTCAGGCGGGGTGACGTGCAAACCTGGAGCTTTGTGCTTCAAAACTCACACAACGCAAAGCTCAAAACGTTATTCTTCAACCGTTTCCTTTCTTAAAATTTTCCCGGTTGGGGTTTCCTTAAATTGTTTTATAAACAAGATTTCTTTAGGGCGTTCGTATTGTCCCAGACTCTCTGTTATTTCGGAAAGCAACGTGTAGGGTTCATGCTCAATCACCAACACTAATTTTTGTCCCAAATCTTTATCCTCTTTGCCGATTACAAAAAAACGGTAAGGAATGTATTCTGAGAGTTTCTGCTCGATTTGTTCGGGAATGAGCTTTATACCACCGCTGTTTATCACGTTATCAATTCTTCCCAACCATTTAAACTGAATATCGTTGATCATCTCTACCAAATCGTTGGTAAAAACCAAACCATTGGCTACCAAAGGTGCTTCGATGATCAGGCATCCGCGTTCATCTGTAGAAATATTAGCATGAGGCAACACAGTAAAATAATCTTCTTCTATTTTTTTTGCAGCAATATGCGTGATGGTTTCGGTCATTCCATAAGTCTCATAAACTTCCACCAACATATTTTTCAACAAAGCTTTAATGTCATCGTTGAGCTTTGCTCCGCCTACAATCAGTTTTTTACATTGCTCTATTTGGGTAATGGAATGCTGAACCTGCAAAGGAACCATTGCTACAAAATCATAAACTTTATCGGTATTTTTCAGCGGTTCTTTACACGGATTTACATAATCGAGCTTTAATCCTAAAACCACAGCCCGGACAAACATCATTTTTCCTGCAATATAGCGCGTAGGCAAACACAAAAGTGCCGAATCTCCGGGATTTAAACCAAAAAATTCACCTGTTGCCAATGCCGAATGAACCATCGCCTGTTTGGATAAACGAATGTTTTTGGGAACACCCGTGGTTCCGGAAGTAGTCAGTTCCACAAAGTCGTTTTTATTGAACCATTCCAGAATAAAATCGCCCAATTCTTTTTCATACGCTTCGCCGTCTTTGATCAAAGTAATGGCTAATTCGCTGAGACTTTCTTTGGTAAATTCATAACCATTAAGTCTGAAATAGGGATGTATGCACATTTTATCTTCCATAATTAAAGCGATTTAAATAATTTTCGTTTCCAATCTGTCCAGCCGTATTGCTTTGAAAAAATCCACAACAAGATAGGAAAAATAACAAATACTTGTATCAATAATTCCCAAATAGTTGACTTACCGGTGTATAAAAAAACAGCATCTGTCTGAAAAACAGCAGCATCTGACGTTACAATCAAAGCTCCGATTAAATTATTGGCAGCGTGAAAACCTAATGCCAATTCCAGTCCATCATCCATTAAAGTCATAATGCCGAGTAAAAATCCACAACCTATATAGTAAATCATAATGACGCCTCCCATATCGCCTACTTCAGGATTTCCCAAATGCATCAAACCAAAAATAACAGAAGATAAAACCAGAGCCATTCCCCTGTTTTTTGAAACAAATGCCAGAAATTGCAGAAAATATCCTCGGAAAAAATATTCTTCAAAACTGGTTTGTATCGGAATAAGGACAACTGCTATGAGTAGAAGTATTAAAAATGGCATCCAATTAAACTGTAGGGTAAAATCTTCCGGCCGCAACCAACTCATAACACCGATAGCCACCAGATTGAAACCTGCCCACAACGAAAAAGAAAATAAAATACGGTTCCAATCTACTTTGGGACGCGCTGTGGTAAGTGTTTTTATGGAATAATTATGAATAAACCGCCACCATAAAAACAACAGAACAAGAAGCAAAGCAAAGGGTAACAAGAACCTGAAAAGGGTCATATTTTTTCCAATCGTTGCAACAAGCCTTTCGATGATTTCTTTAGAATCTACACCCATAAAAGCTGATGCCACAAGATTAAACGCCATATATCCCAAAAATCCGATAATATAGGGCAGGTATTTTAAAATGCCCGATGAATCTCTTTTGAATTGCTCTAAGTACATAAACGTTTTTTATTTCCAACGAAGTTAAGTAATTTTGAAAGGAATAAATAACAATAGAAATGATAAAAATATACCACAATCCACGTTGCAGTAAATCCCGTGAAGGTTTGTGCCTTTTAAA
>DATGOD010000016.1:0-2628 GCA_035306305.1 Flavobacterium sp. | reverse complement strand
CCTGCAATTGCTCATGTGGTAATAGGCGAGCAACAATGGCAGCATTATGTGGTAATCTATAAAGTCACCAAAAAGGAAATTACTGTAATGGATCCGGCATATGGACGTATGCAGAGATATACTTATGAAGATTTTCAAAAGATTTGGAGCGGTGTTTTGATTTTGTTTGCAAAAAGTGATGATTTTAAAACAACAAACGAAAAAGTTTCTGCGATATCCCGGTTTTGGGAATTGATTCAACCTCATAAAACAATATTATTCCAGGCGCTTTTCGGAGCTGTAATTTACACGGTCTTAGGATTATCAACATCTATATACATACAAAAGATTACCGACTATGTTTTGGTTGATCAAAACATAAAATTGCTCAACCTGATGAGCGTGGTAATGATTGCAATTATTTTGTTTCAAACGTATATTGGAGTGCAAAAAACAATAATTGTAATGAAAACGGGGCAATTAATTGATGCAAAGCTGATTTTGGGATATTACAAACACCTATTGCATCTTCCACAACGTTTTTTCGATACGATGCAAATTGGAGAAATAACTTCACGTATCAGTGATGCAGTTAAAATTCGAGCGTTCATCAATAATACGGCTATTGATTTGATTGTCAATATTTTTATCTTAATCTTTTCATTTGCTTTGATGTTTACCTACAATTGGAAGCTGGCATTAATCATGCTTGTTGTGATACCGTTTTATGTAGGGATTTATTTTTTGATCAATCGTTTTAATAGGAAGATTGAGCGAAAAGTGATGGAAGAAGCAGCTGAATTAGAAACACAGTTAGTTGAAAGTGTTACACATTCACGAACCATAAAGGAATTTGGAATAGAAGATTTTACCAATTCGAAAACCGAAAATAAATTTGTGAAATTACTTTTTACTGGGTATAAGTCAGGATTAAATAGTGTTTTTTCTGGTACATCAACAGGATTTTTGTCTTCTATATTAACGATTGTGCTGTTATGGGTTGGAGCTAATTTTGTTATAGATGGAACGATTACGCCTGGAGAATTATTTTCATTTTATGCTTTGATAGGTTATTTTACTTCTCCAGTTTCTTCACTTATCGGAGCAAACAAAACGATTCAAAACGCACTTATTGCTACCGATCGTCTTTTTGAAATTATGGATTTGGAGCGGGAAGAAACAGAAAATAAAGTAGAGTTGAACAGAGAAAGTTTGGGCGATATCCGGTTTGAGAATGTTCATTTTGCTTATGGATCCAGAGCCAAAGTTTTAGATGATTTCAATGTGGTTTTTAAACAAAATAAAACCACTGCCATAGTGGGCGAAAGTGGTAGCGGAAAAACAACAATTATATCACTTCTTCAAAACTTGTACCCGATTAAAGAGGGGAAAATTTTCATTGGAAATTACGATTTAAAATATATTCATTATAGAAGCTTAAGAGGCATGGTGGGTGTAATACCACAAAATGTTAAACTTTTCTCAGGAAACATTATTGATAATATTGCACTAGGACAATCATTTCCGGACGTTCAAAGAGTTTTGGATATTTCTAAAGAATTAGGGATAACAGAGTTTGTCGAAAAGCTACCTAATGGATTTGAAACATATATCGGAGAAAATGGTGCAATGCTTTCTGGAGGTCAAAAGCAACGCATTGCAATCGCAAGGGCTTTATACAAAAACCCAGCTATTCTTTTGATGGATGAAGCAACCTCTGCTTTAGATACCAAATCGGAAGAAACGATTAAACGTGCAATTGATAATTTTAAAAGTAAAGGAAAAACAATAATTGTCATTGCTCATAGGTTAAGTACCATAGCCAATGCAGACAATATCATTGTAATGGAAAACGGAACAATTGCAGAGCAAGGAAGCCATTCAGAACTACTCTCAATTAAAGGGAAATATTTTGATTTGTGGAACAGACAGAGTTTGGTTTGATGTTAAAATTGACAACACAATCATTACTGGAGTTGCATTAAAATCTCATTTCGTTTAATTTTTCCCGTTGGGGTTTCGGCAAATTGGTCAACAAAAAAGATTTCTTTTGGGCGTTCGTAGGGGTGGAGTGCCTCAAAATTATTTTTGGTTAATGGGTAAGGTTTTCCTTCGATAACAAGCACCACTTTTTGCCCCAATCGGCTGTCGTTTAATCCGGCAATAAAAAACCGACGATTGATAAGTGGTGACAGTAAGTTTTCAATTTTTTCAGGAAAAATCTTTACTCCGCCACTGTTGATGACATTGTCGATTCTTCCTAACCATTCAAAATGGTTGTTGTCAATCAAATCAACAATATCGTTAGTAATAATTGGTTTTTGGCTTACGTTCGGAGCGTTAATTACCAGACATTCTCGGTCGTCGATGGAAAAAGAAACGTGAGGCAGAGCTGAGAAATAGTGTTCTTCAATTTTTTTGGCAGCAATATGCGTGATAGTTTCTGTCATACCGTAAGTTTCGTAGCAAACTGTCGGCAGGCTCAACAGTTTTTGCCGTAATGTATCGTCGAGTTTTGCCCCGCCGATAATCAGTTTTTTGATTCGGTGTAATTCCGGCAAACTTTTTTCAACCTGAAGCGGAACCATGGCTGCAAAATCATAATTGTTTTGTGTAAAATGCAATGGATTTGAGGTTGGTTCAATCACA
>DATGOD010000015.1:0-17286 GCA_035306305.1 Flavobacterium sp. | reverse complement strand
TGGTCAAAGAAGTGATATTCTAAATAAGTATAGGCATCTCTCGGGATGATTTTAATCCAACGTTTATGTTTAAAAAACCATTTGGATCTCACCGATGGAAATCCTTTGGTTAAAAATGCAGCCACAAACGGATGGGCGTTTAAAACTACTTTTTTATGTGTTTTAATAATGCTTTCAAGGTCAGCTGTTATTTTATCAACTACCACAATCGGTGCTTCGATTTCTCCATTTTCGTTATTAGGATCTTCTTCTCGTGTTTTGATTGATATTTCAGGTCTGACTCTTTGTCTAGTAATTTGTATGAGTCCAAATTTACTAGGGGGCAAGATTTTGTGTTTAGCTTTGTCGTCGCTCATTTCTTCTTTCAAGAAATCATACAGTTGCTTGCGATGTTCGGCATTTCGCATATCTATAAAATCGACTACGATAATTCCGCCCATATCTCTCAACCTCAATTGCCGTGCTACTTCTGCAGCTGCAATCATATTGACTTCAAGTGCTGTATCTTCCTGCGATGTTGCTTTGTTTGAACGATTTCCGCTATTGACATCTATCACGTGCAGAGCTTCGGTATGTTCGATAACCAAATAAGCTCCTTTGCTCATAGATACGGTTTTTCCAAAGGAAGTTTTTATTTGTCTTTCAATATTAAATTTTTCAAATAATGGAAGACTTTTGTTATTATACAACTTCGCAATGGATGTTTTTGAAGGGGCTATCTCTTGCAAATATTCCTTCGTTTCCTCATACAAATCATTGTCATCTATATAAATTCCCGTAAAACGGTCATCAAATAAATCTCTTAATATGCTTGAGGTTTTGCCAACTTCTCCCAAGACCTTTGAGGGGTGTTGTGCCTTACTTAGTCTTTTGCACATGGTTAACCATCGGTTAAACAATTGCTCTAAGTCTTTTTCTAATTCGGATACTTGTTTGCCTTCTGCAACGGTGCGTACGATTACGCCAAAACCTTCTGGTTTGATGGCTTGTACTAACTTTTTGAGTCTTGCTTTTTCGTCTTTTGAACGAATTTTTTGAGAAATGGAAATGCGGTCAGAGAATGGAACCAAAACGACGTATCTGCCGGCTATCGACAATTCGGAACTCATGCGAGGACCTTTAGTTGATATTGGTTCTTTAACCACTTGTACCAAAATAGATTGGTTGGCACTCAACACATCGGTAATCGAGCCTCCTTTATCTATTTGCGGTTCAAATTTGAAGTTTTTTAGAGAATAATCTTTTGCTTTTATTTTGGCAGATGTAACTCCTTTAGTGAATTTCATCAACGATTTGAGGTTTGCTCCCAAATCATGGTAATGCAAGAATCCATCTTTTTCGTGCCCGGCATTGATAAATGCGGCATTCAAACCTTGAACAGGTTTCCTGATTTTTGCAATAAAAATATCCCCGACTTCAAAACTCTTTGTATCAATATTTTCTCTGTGCAGTTCTACTAATTTCCCGTCTTTTAGTAAGGCAAAATCTACTGTATCTGAACCAGATCTTATAATTAACTCTTTGTTCACACTGTAAATTTTTTTCCTTTGGATAATCGATAAATTACCACAAAGGTATTAAACAACTAAATTACAGGTATATATTAATTTTACCCGAACGTTTGATAATTTTCAAACTTATTTCAAAGAACTTTCTAAAAAAGCTGAAAAAGTAGTATAATACTACTTTTTCTTCTTATGACGGTTTGCTCTCGCTCTTTTTTTACGTTTATGCGTAGCTACCTTATGTCTTTTTCTTTTTTTACCACTTGGCATAGTCTAAATGTTTATGTTAATAATTCGTTTATTTTACTTTGTTTTTTGTTTTTACTGACTCAACAAATACTTTTGCTGGTTTAAAAGCCGGAATGTTGTGAGCCGGTATTTTGATAGTTGTATTTTTAGAAATATTTCGTCCTGTTTTCTCTGCACGAGTTTTTACGATAAAACTTCCGAAACCTCTAAGGTAAACATTCTCTCCTGTTTCTAATGAAGTTTTTACTTCATCCATAAAAGTCTCAACTGCTGCTTGCACGTCTCCTTTTGGAAGCCCCAATTTGTCTGAAATTTTGGCTACGATATCTGCTTTAGTCATTTTAATTGTATATTTATTAATTCAAATTTAACTTGTAGTTTCAAAGCGAGTGCAAATATATTAATTTAAATTCTAAAAAATCAACTCATTAAGCCTATTTTTATATCGAAATTAAATTTTACCTTCGTGCCAGCAAATAAACACCATGATTAATTTCAGTCAAAAACTCATTAAATGGTACGAGACCAATCAGCGAAATCTCCCATGGCGAGCCACTGATGATGCGTATAAAATCTGGCTTTCGGAAATCATTTTACAACAAACCAGGGTGCAACAAGGATTGCCTTATTACGAAAAATTTATTCTTACTTTTCCTACCGTTTATGATTTGGCAAAAGCTTCTGAAGACGAAGTTCTGAAACTTTGGGAAGGATTGGGCTATTATTCCAGAGCGAGAAATATGCATTTTGCAGCAAAATATATCGTAACGGAGCTCAATGGCGCATTTCCTGACAACTATATTGATTTACTAAAATTAAAAGGTGTTGGCAATTATACCGCAGCTGCGATTGCTTCCTTCGCTTTCAAAGAAACTGTTGCCGCAGTGGACGGAAATGTATATCGGGTTTTGGCGAGAATTTTTGGCATCAAAGATGATATCATGACCAATCAGGCAAAAAAAATATTTCAATCATTAGCCAATGAATTAATCCCGAAAAACCAACCCGATACTTTCAATCAAGCTATCATGGATTTTGGTTCAATGGTTTGTAAACCAAAGCAACCGTTGTGTGAAGAATGTTTTATGCAAGAAGAATGTTATGCTTTCAGAAACAACGAAATCACCAATCTTCCGGTAAAATCAAAAAAGATAAAGGTAAAAAAACGCTTTTTTCATTTTCTTTTGCTCGAAAATGCAGATAAAAATATCGTTATAGAACAGCGGTCTGACAATGATATTTGGAAAAACTTGTATCAAATTCCGCTTATTGAAACAAATCAAGAAGGAACCGAAGAAAGCATTCAATCTGAATTTGAAAAAATATTCAGCAAACAAAAATTAACTGATTTCCAAGAGATAACAGATTATTACACCAAACATCAGCTCACACATCAGCAATTACATATTCGTTTTTTTAAATCAAAAATAGATTATTCGGAAAAAACAATTTCACCAAAAGACATTCAAAAATATGCTTTTCCTATTCCGCTAAAGAATTTTTTTAAAAAATACTACTCTCAATCCTAAAGTTTTTCATATATTTGGTTTACAATTATACACACAATATGTTAGGAACATTAAACAAAGTCATACTCATCGGTCATCTTGGAGATGATGTAAAAATGCATTATTTTGAAGGCGGAAATTGCATCGGGCGGTTTTCTATTGCCACGAACGAAACTTATATCAACAAAACGACCAACGAAAAAATAACTTCTACTGAATGGCATAATATTGTTGTGAGAAATAAAGCTGCCGAACTTTGTGAAAAATATTTATCCAAAGGCGATAAAATTTATATCGAAGGAAAAATCAGAACACGTCATTGGCAAACCGAAGATGGTACAACCAAGCATACCAACGAAATTCAGGCTACAGAATTTATCTTTTTATCACTAAAAAAAGACAATAACCAAACGGATACTCGCCACAGCGTTGAAGACGACAATGACGATTTTGATATACCGAAAACCAGAGATATCGACAATAATAATATTCCTTTTTAAATTAACGTAAACTAAATTTGCTATAATTTGGACCCCGAACCCTGTCAATACGCTTTATTACTTCACAGCAATTACGGCGTTGCTATTGCCATTTTGCTGTTATTGCTTTCATTACTTTTAGTGATTTTATATTCTGCTGCAGAAGTAGCTTATTTTTCTATATCCAAATCTGATTATGAAGAAATGGATAGCTTTAAAAACGTCAAGAAATCACTACAAAAAATACTCGCCCAGCCCATTCGCTTGCAATCTACGATTACATCCGGGATTATCATCAGCAAAGTATTGTTTTTGTTGGCTTTGGGTGGCATCAAATTTTTATGGCTCGATATGATTTTTATCCCGCAAATCAGCTGGTTGATTTATTTTCTTATTGGTGTACTGATTATCACTTGTTTTGGCGAATTAATTTCTCGTTTCTATGCCTACGAAAAAAACGAAATTTTCATTGTCAAATCTATTCGTTTTATAGAAATATCCAATTTTGTTCTCAGTCCACTCACCTACCCTTTCAGGCAAATGGGCAAATGGATGAAAGTGAGTTTAGACGAAGAAGAAAATAGTTTTTCTGTAGAAGAGCTTTCTCAAGCCTTAGAAATGACCGACTATAGTCACACGACCGAAGAAGAACAAAAAATATTGGAAGGTATCGCCAGCTTTGGCTACACCGAGGCTTATCAAGTGATGACGCCGCGAATTGATGTGTTTGCGTTGGAACAATCAGAGCCTTTTCACGAAATTTTACCTAAAATAACCGAGCAAGGGTATTCGAGAATTCCGGTTTATGAGGACAATATCGACCAGATTGTCGGGATTTTATTTGTCAAAGATTTGATTCCGTATTTGGATAAAAAAGTATTCGCGTGGAAATCCGTTATTCGCGAAGCATATTTTATTCCTGAAAGCAAAAAATTAGATGATTTGCTAATTGATTTTCAGTCTTCTAAAAAACATTTGGCGATTGTTGTCAATGAATTTGGTGATACTTCTGGAGTAATCACCTTGGAAGATGTTTTGGAGGAAATCATCGGCGAAATTTCAGACGAATTTGACGAAGAAGAAAGTGAATATGTCAAAGTAAATAAGTTTGAATATTTATTTGACGGAAAAATTTCACTCAAAGACTTTTATCGCATAATTGATGCCGAAGAAGAGATTTTTGAAAACAACCGAAACGAAGCCGAAAGTTTGGCTGGATTTCTTATCGAACTCGTCGATAGATTTCCGAATGTAGGCGAAACAATTGATTTTGATAACTATCAATTTATAATTACCGAATCAGACAATCGAAAAATATCGAAGGTTAAACTGATTATTAATCCTGATGAAAACCATGAAAAAAACAACTAAAATATTAAGCTTTTTATTGACTGTTACATTTTTTGCAGCCTGTAACAGCGAAATCAAACCCAAGCCCGATGCGTATTTGCGATTGAGCTATCCACAACCGGAATATAAAACGACTCAAGCTCCGTGTGCTTTCATATATGAGCAAAATACATCCGCCCAAATTACCAACGTCAAAGATTGTAGTTTCCAGATTGATTATCCGAAAATGAAAGCAAAAATTTTTGTAGATTACGAAAAAGTAACCAAAAACAACCTAATGAATTTACTGAAAGACGCACAAAGACTAACGTTTGAACATACTATAAAAGCAGAAGAAATTCAAGAAAATCTAATTATAGATAACGATAAAAAGGTTTATGGAATGTTTTATGAATTGATTGGAAACACAGCAACCAACGTGCAGTTTTACGCTACTGACAGCACCAATCATTTTATTGTAGGTTCATTGTATTTTTATGCTAAACCTAATTTTGATTCTATCATTCCGGCAGCACATTACATCAAAAATGATATGCTAAAAATTGTTGAAACAATGGAATGGAATACGTCTGAAAATGTACAATAATAACATTCTCAAATGTTTTAAACAAATCTTTCACACAAAACAACAACCCCGCAAATCATCAAATTTGCGGGGTTACATTTTTTGGTATTATCTCAAAACCACTTTTATTTTTTTGGATGAACCAATTTCATTTCTTCAATCAAATGGCTGGCTCCGGCATATTTGTCGATAATAAATAAAATGTATCTGGCATCGACCATAATATTTCTGCAAATCTCAGGATCGTAATAAATATCGCTCATTGTGCCTTCCCAAACGCGGTCAAAATTCAACCCGATTAAATTACCGTTGGCATCAATCACTGGCGAACCAGAATTTCCGCCCGTAGTATGATTCGTCCCGATAAAATTAACCGGAAGTTTACCGTTTTTATCTGCATAATCGCCATAATCTTTGTCGTTATATAACTGAATCAATTTGTCGGAAACATCAAATTCATAATCTCCCGGAACGTATTTTTCCATCACACCTTCAAGGTAAGTTACCGGCGAATACATCACGGCATCTTTGGGCTCATATCCGCTCACTTTTCCGTAAGTAACCCGCAAAGTGCTGTTGGCATCCGGAAAAATTCGTGCGTCAGGAAAAAGTTCCAATTGTGCTTTCATATAAATGCGTTGCAAACCAGTTATTTCCTGATTCAAACGTTCGTAATCATTCGCAATTCGGCTGAAATAATTTTCGCCCATTTCTTTTGCAATTTGGAAACCTTTATCGTTATTCAACTTTTTGAAAACCGTTTCGCCGTCGCCGGTCAAAATGTCTTTCAACGAAGCATAAGATGTCAATGCAGATGTATCATAAATCGCATCGCCCAATTGTTCATAATCTATATTTTGAATAGATTGTGGCGTTAAATATGCAGGCGATTTTTCTCCATACAATGCCACTACTTTTTTGAACACTTCTCTATCCACACGTGCATTGTAATCTTTGTAAAACCCTTCCAAACTTTGGATTAAATTATCTCGCCTATCGCTAAACGATTGCTCGCCTCGGGCGCGATACACATTTTCTAATTGATACAATTGAAAACCTACTGTTAGCAATTCAGCATTACGCAAAGCTACTTCCATGAAATATTCTCTTGCAACAGAATAAGGCTCAATTTCTGCATACAAATTGTCAAATTGGTTCAGCAAATCGCCATATTCAGCTTGTTTGTTAGCTTTTTGAACTCTTTCATTAAATTGTTGTTCAAAATCTTTTTTATGTGCAACGGCATCAGCTTTTTTCAAACCTTGGCTCTCTCCTATCCATTTTTTCCAATAATTGGCAATACGAGCAAATTTAGACGCATATTGAATTTTAATTTGTTGATCTTCTCGCATATACGAATCAACCACTTTCAGTGCTTCATCTCTGATTTCTATTCTTGTCGGATTGAGTACATCTACAATTTGTTCCACCGCAGCCGATGGTAAATATTCTTGTGTTTGTCCTGGAAAACCAAAAACCAAAGTGAAATCGCCTTCTTCTACTCCGTCCAAAGAAACTGGTAAATAATGTTTCGGTGTATATGGAACGTTGTCGGCGGAATATTCGGCTGGTTTGTTGTCTTTATCGGCATAAATTCTGAACAAAGAAAAATCGCCAGTGTGTCTTGGCCAAACCCAGTTATCAGTGTCTGAACCAAATTTTCCGATAGACGATGGCGGTGCTCCAACCAAGCGAACATCTTTGAAAGTTTCTGTCAAAAACAACATATATTGATTGCCATCAAAAAACGAACGAACGCTGGTGTCTTGCCAATTTTCTTTTGGATATTCATTGCGAATTTTAGCTATATTTCGTTCTATCTGAGCTTGTTTTTCTGCTTCAGAATGGATGTTTTCTGTTCCTTCAAAAGCTTGTTGCGTAACATCTTCAATCTTTACGATAAAAGTTACTTCCAAATCCGGATTAGGCAATTCTTCTTCCAAACTCATCGCCCAAAAACCATCTTGTAGATAATCGTTTTCAACGCTCGAATGAGCTTGAATTTCGCCATATCCACAATGATGATTGGTCAGCAACAATCCTTTTGGAGAAATCACTTCGGAAGTACAACCACCGTTGAATTGGGCAACAGCGTCTTTTAAACTCGAATTATTGACATCATAAATGTCATCTACAGACATTTTCATGCCCAGTTTTTTCATTTCTGCTTCATTGCCGCTCAACAGCGAAGGAACCCACATTCCGCCTTGTTGTGCAAATGCTGAAGCCGAAAACAAAGCAATAAAAAGTAATTTTGTTAACTTCATAAATACAAATTTTCTGTTGATTATTTAATTCGTGAAATATACGACTTTTAGTCTGAAAAGCAAAGATTAAAAATTGAGACAAATAAGGAGTTTACTATTTTAATAACTGACTTATTTTTGGTAACTTTAAACGAAAAAATGAAACGCAACGAAAATATTGTTCAACTTTCCAGAGACCATCATTTTGGATTACTTTGCAGTTGGAAAATCCGTCAGGGATTGAAAAAAGAAATCGAAATTTTTCGGATTAAAAATTATGTCGAATATTTTTGGAATGCACATTTGCAGGAACATTTCCAAAAAGAAGAAAATGTCCTTTTTTCGTATATTCAAGATGAATTTTCTGCACAAGTCAAATTTGAACACCAAGAAATTGCGCATTTGGTTGCTTATATTTCTACGAATGCTGATGATGAAAATTTGTCTGATTTTGCCGATTTACTGGAAAAACATATTCGCTTTGAAGAAAGAACATGGTTTCCGCATCTCGAAAATCAATTATCTGCCGAAGATTTAACCCATATCGGAAAAGCTTTAAATGACATTCATGCCAATGAAAAAGACGATTACACAGATGAATTTTGGAAATAAAAAGACCAAAAGAAAAAATCCTTTGGTCTTTAGTTTTGTTTTAAAATATTAATTAAAACTCAATTCTCTCCCCAACATTTAATCCCGTGTTTTTCGCAAAAATTCCACACAAATGAAAGAGCAATCTTGCACCAACATTTCCGTCCCATTCATCTTCGCCGGGTGAAACTTCTACTAAATCAATTCCTATGATTTTCTTGTTGCTATTGGCTAATCTGTTGAGTAAATACACGGCTTGTTCATAACTCAATCCGCCAGGAACAGGCGTTCCGGTATTTGGGCAATACCATTGTTGCAAGGCATCGATATCAAAACTCACCGTAACATTTTCAGGCAATCGGGCAATGATTTCGTCGCAGATGGTTTGCCAAGTTTTGCCTTCAAATAATTGATTTTTTATATCTGCATCAGTAAAAACATCTACTTTGGAAGTGCTTTTTATAAAATTGACTTCGGTTTCGCTAAAATCCCGAATCCCAACCTGAACGATTTTTGAAATCTGCTCTAACTGAGCGGCATTATACATAATAGAAGCGTGCGAATGTTCAAAACCTTCATAGGCTTTTCGCAAATCCATGTGAGCATCTAAATGCAAAATTCCGAAATTGTCGTATTGACGAGCCAAAGCTTGGTAATATCCGTATGGCGTAGAATGGTCTCCGCCGAGCAAAATCACTCTTTTTCCTTGATTTATCCAATAAGCAGTTCGTTCGCTCACTTCTGCGTTCAATTGTGCGGAAGCTTCGTTGATTGTTTGTAGATTTTGACTCAACGTTGCATCTTTGCTGACATCTTCTCCTCTTTCCAATGCTTCGATAATAGGCTGAGCCAAACTTTTTAGTTCGTTGCTTTTATTTTTCCAATCATACGGTGGTGTATCCATAAAAATACCCGATTTCCATAAATCCGGAAAATCTTGATGTAACAAATCAACTTGAAACGAAGCTTCAAATATTGCTTCTGGTCCTTCTGCGGCTCCTGCTCCATAACTCACGGTAACTTCCCAGGGAACAGGCAAAATGATGATTTCACTTTCGTTTTCATCAAAAGGCAATCCATAGATAGACGCATCTGCCAAACCGGGCTGCGATGGGTCAAAATTCTTTATTTTTTCCTCTTTTGTTTGCATAATCAAAATTTGATATAAAATCTTTTGCTGTAAAATAATATATTTTTTCGGATATAATCGCGAATGTTGCCATCAGAAAATCCTTTTTTCTTTAGTTCTTCGGCGATTTTGCTATATTCGTTGGTTCCGTAAAATTTTTTCCATTGCGTTTCTTTCACTGCGTACATTTGTAGGGCATTAAAGGCACGTTTTTTAGTTACTTTTCCTCGTCTAAATTCCATGACCAAATAATTATCGTAGGTAGGATGCAGACTATCTTTGGAATAATCAGGTTCGCCCAAACCGACTTCAAACAATCCGGAAATCCAATATAAAGGTCGTGTCAAATCTGGTCGTTCGTTCAATAAATAGTTGCCATTTATCCATTCGCCACTTTTGTCTTTTATCTCCAAATTGGTCAAGTAAATTAAACTATCTTCGGCAACGGTAAACTCAGCGATATAATTGCGGTGCCAGATAGAGCCGTCACTTTCGACGATTCGTTGCGACGGAAATTGGTTGAAAAGAGTTTCGAGGTGATGATAGCGATAATCGTAAGTTTGATTATCAATGATTAATTTTTCAGGGAAATATTCTTGTGAAAAAGAATATAATCCGACAAAAAGCGTGAGTAATGTGAGTATTTTTTTCATGCTGGTGGTTTGAGAAAAAAACACCGACTAAAGTTGATAGCCGGTGTTTTTTATGGAAATATTTGACTGATTAAATATCGTCAAAACTTACATTGGTAAAATCAGCAGTTGTTTCTACACCGATTTCTTCTTTTTTGAAGTCTTTTTGGTGTCTTTCCGAGATTACTTCTTCTCCTTTTTCGTTCAACACATAATCGGTTACTTCGTTCAAGATTTCTTTAAACTCGGTAAAGTCTTCTTTGTACAAATAAATTTTGTGTTTTTTGAAATGGAAAGAACCGTCTTCTTCAGTAAATTTTTTACTTTCGGTAACAGTTACGTAGTAATCTCCTGCACGGGTTTCTCTAACGTCAAAGAAATAAGTTCGACGACCGGCTCGTAATACTTTAGAAAAAATTTCTTCTTTCTCAATCGTTTCGTTTTCTCTCATAATCATTCATTCAATTTGTTAAAACATAGCTCCAAAAGTCATAAAAAAAAATTATATTTACAACACTTATTCTATTTCTTTTTCCAAAAGTTGTTTGTTGTATAAATCTTGGTAATATCCACTAGCGTTAATCAATTCATCATGAGTACCTTTCTCTATGATTTTACCTTCGTCGAGAATAATAATTCTATCGGCATTTTTGGCCGATGACACTCGGTGTGTAACAATTATTGTAGTGCGGTTTGCTGTGATATTTTTCAAATTATTCAAGATACGTTCTTCGGTTTCAGTATCCACTGCCGACAATGAATCGTCGAGTAACAAAATAGGAGCTTCTTTAATCAAAGCTCTGGCAATCGACACGCGTTGTTTTTGTCCGCCCGACAAAGTGAGTCCGCGTTCACCCAAAATAGTATCGTATTGTTTGTCGAATTTCATGATATTTTTATCCACATCTGCTAATTTGGCATAATATCTGATTTCTTCTTCGGTAGCATCTTCTTTGCCAAAACGGATATTACTTTTTATACTATCTGAAAACAAAAAAGCATCTTGCGGAACCATGGCAATGGCTTTTCTCAAATCGTACAAGCTTTGTTCTTTAATCGGTGTATTGTCTATCAGAATTTGCCCATTATCGACGTCATACAAACGACAAATCAACTCGAGAATCGTAGATTTTCCGCTACCGGTTTTTCCGAGAATTGCCAAAGTTTCGTTCTTGTTCAAAGTAAACGAAACATTTTTCAAAGCCTGAATTTGAGTATCAACATACGTAAAAGAGACATTTTTAAATTCTATTTCACCCTGAATATCAAGATGTTCCATTTGTATGTTTTTAATTTCAGGTACTTCGTTCAGAAATTCATTAATTCTCTTTTGCGAAGATTCCGCCTCTTGTATCATACTCGAAATCCAACCAAGTGAAGCAATTGGCCAAGTCAAGAAATTGATATATAGTATGAATTGTGCAATGATACCGATATCTGTGATTGTGCCATCGATATACATTTTTGCCCCTATATACACTACAAAAAGATTACTCAAGCCAATCAAAAATATCATTGCCGGCCCGATGAGCGATGATACTTTGACTAAGTTCATATAGGTATTTTTGCTATGTGTTGTTAAACGATCGTATTCCTCGTTTTTTTCATCTTCAATTGCATAAGCTTTTACCACTCTGATTCCGGAAAAAATTTCTTGTGAAAAAGAAGATAGTACAGACAAATTTTGTTGATATAAATAGCTTCGTTTGTTCACTTCTCTACTCAAATAATACATCACAAACCCTAAAACAGGAACAGGCAAAAGTGCATAAACAGTAAGTTCTCGCGATATAATGAGCATTTGAACAATAACCACTGTCATTCTTATAATTGTATTGGTCGAATACATCACAGCAGGACCTGCATATTGTCTAACTTTGCTGACATCCTCTGAAATTCGATTCATCAAATCGCCGGTGCGATTGCGTTTGTAAAAACTTTGCGACAGGTTCTCGTAATGGCGAAATATTTCATTTTTTAAATCATATTCGATATGTCGCGACATCACGATAATCGTTTGCCTCATCAAAAAAGTCAAAAAACCACCAATAACAGTGGCTCCAATAATGAGTCCTATATATTTGATTAAATCTGATTTTACCGCCTCGGCGGCCATATCTCCTTCCAAATATTTTTGTAAAACACTGATTACCTTACCTATAAACTCAGGCGTCATCACCATAAACATTTGTGCAGCAACGGTAATAACGATACCGGCAAACAATCGATATCTATACTTCCAAAAATACTTATTCAGTTTCTTCAGTTCTTTCATGTCGCAAATTTAGCCTTAAAAGTAATAAGGAGTAAAAAATACCAATTAAAAAAATAATAAATTCTTAGGATTACACTATTCAAAGTTTGCAGAATTATCCCTATATTTGGGGATAAATACACATATAAATTATGACAACCAAACATTATACACCAGAAGAATTGAAGAAAATGGATCCTGTTTTTGGACAATTTTCTTTCGACGGACATGAGCAAATTGTATTTTGCCACGACAAAGACAGCGGTCTTAAAGCGATTATCGGAATTCACAATACCGTGTTAGGTCCCGCATTGGGCGGAACACGTATGTGGCACTACAATTCTGAATGGGAAGCTTTGAACGATGTTTTGCGACTTTCTCGTGGAATGACCTACAAATCTGCCATTTCAGGATTGGATTTGGGTGGCGGTAAAGCAGTCATTATCGGGAATTCCAAAACAGACAAAACGCCTGAAATGATTAAAGCCTTTGCTAAATATGTTCATTCACTTAGCGGAAGATATATCACAGCCGAAGATGTGGGTACGACAACTCCTGACATGGATTTGATTCGTTCTATCACCCCACACGTGACCGGAATATCTGAAAGTCTGGGCGGTTCTGGCAACCCTTCGCCAGTTACTGCATACGGCGTTTTTATGGGATTAAAAGCAGCTGCTAAATACAAATTTGGAACTGACGCTTTGGGAGGTAAAAAAGTATTGGTACAAGGTATAGGAAACGTGGGGGAAACTTTGGTCAAACACTTAACGAATGAAGGTGCAGAAGTTTATATTACTGACCTTAGCGAAGAACGCGTTGCAGAAGTTGCTCAAAAATATCAAGCCAAACCTTTCTCTGGCGATGTATATGCTGCCGATGTAGATATTTACGCTCCATGTGCACTTGGTGCAACGATTAACGATGATACTATCGAAAAAATCAAAGCACAAGTCATTGCCGGTGCAGCTAATAATCAGCTTGCAGAAGAGCAAAAACACGGAAGAAGATTGCAAGAAAGAGGCATTGTATATGCTCCAGACTTTTTGATTAATGCCGGAGGTATTATCAATGTATTTGGCGAAATTGCTCATTATGGTAGCGAAGAAGCTTTGAAACGCACCGAAAATATTTATAATACAACGCTTGATATTCTCAACCATGCAGAGCAACACAACATTACAGCTAATCAGGCGGCAATGAAAAAAGCAGAAGAGAGAATTGCGGCGAAAAAAAACAATAAATAAGGAATATACTTAAAAATATTACTTAATTTTGCCCAGCGAAAACGTAACTGTTTTCGCTTTTTTTAATTCATTAGTTCTTATTCAAAACTTTATGTTAGCAAACAGAAGACATATTCGCATAAAAACCATGCAATCTTTGTATGCTTTGAATACCTCCAATAGCGATAGATTGGATATTCAAGAAAAATTTTTACTCAACAGTATCGAAAAAATTCGCGAGCTATACCTCTCAAATTTGTCTATTTTTATTGAAATCAGACAATTGGAAGAAGACATTTTGGAGAAATCTGCTAAAAAATATCTGGCTACCGAATTAGAAAAAAATCCAAATAGAAAATTTGTTGATAATCGCGTTTTGAAATGTCTTTCAGAATCTGACAGCATACACCAGGCTTTGGATCAAGAAAAAATCAAATATTTTCAAGTCAACGACCAGTACATACATCAACTGTTATCTGAAATCAAAGAAGATGATTTGTACAAAAAATATATGGACAACACCGAAAGTTCTTTCAAAGAAGACCAAGATTTCGTTCTCCATATTTTTAGAAAAATAATCGCCCCAAACGAGAAATTATACAATTTTGTTGAAGATACACAAATTTCTTGGGCAGATGATTGGCCAGTGGTCAATACTGCCATCGACAAACTCATCAAAGAAATTCGATCTGAAGATTACACCATCAAAGTGCCTGATGCGTTCAAAAATCAAGAAGATCAAAAATATGCACTCGAATTACTTAGAAAAACCGCTATTAATGCGGAAAGTTTCAAAGAAATGTATGCCGATAAAACAAAAAATTGGGATCAAGAACGCATTGCCGAATTAGATTCTATCGTGCTAAATATGGCAATTTGTGAGCTAACAAAATTTCCTTCGATTCCAATCAAAGTAACTATTAACGAATATTTAGAAATTGTCAAGGAATATTCTACACCAAAAAGTAGTATTTTTATCAACGGAATTCTCGATTCTATTATCAAAGAGCTGAAAGCCGACGATAAAATAATGAAAGCCGGGCGTGGATTAATAGAATAAATGTGTAAATTTGTATAAAATCAAAATTTAAATTTAAATGAAAAAATCATGTATTTTGGCTATTGCAGCCTTAGCTTTAGGATTGACATCATGTAATAATGACAAAGCATCTTCACAAATCAATGAAGAAAATGCAAACACCGAAACTGCAGCACAAGAGCAACAAGCAGAAACTCCTGCAGGATTTGCGAAATTGTCTGTGGACAGAGAAGAGCACGACTTTGGTGAATTGAAAAAAGGCGACAAAGCAGAAACAGAATTTACCATTACAAACACTGGTGATGCTGATTTGGTAATTATCGATGCGAGAGCTTCTTGTGGATGTACTGTACCTCAAAAACCACAACAGCCAATCAAACCAGGAGAGTCTGATACAATTAAAGTGGCTTTCTCTGCCAATGCTGTTGGAATGCAAAACAAAACAGTTACCTTGACAACTAACACAGAAGAAGGAACTAAAATTTTGAGAATCAAAGCAAACGTAACAGAATAAGCGAATTTTTATGGATCCGAATTTTTTAATGATTGGTTTAATGTTGGTGTTCATCGTGTTTTTCATGATTTTGCCACAAAGAAACCGAATGAAAAAAGAAAAAGAGTTTGAAAAATCGCTTAAAGTAGGAGAAAAAATAATCACAAAATCCGGTATTCATGGCAAAATAGCCGAACTGAATGAAACCACTGTGGTTATTGAAACTATGGCAGGTAAATTATTAATTGAAAAAGTGGCTATTTCTATGGAAATGACTACAAAACTCAATGCACCTGCTAATGCTGCTAAAAAGTAATTTGTTGTTACTTAAAAAAATCCCAAGTGGCTTTCTTCACTTGGGATTTTTTGTTTTTATAAATATCCTAATATTTTAAACGCCTCGAAAGTAATTTGATGTTTTATTTGTTTGGATAAATGTGGTGCCTGTTCTATAGGTTTTCTAATTCGCGTGCAGAAAAAATATCTGTTCCCTTTTCGTTCCAAAACACCAATCAACCAATCGACATGCTCTGCCTGATACACTGTATAACCTTCATAGGTATATATGGTATAATCGTTTACACTTTTTTGATACAATTGTTTCTTTAACCATTTTTGATGCTGCTTGTCAAAAGGTAATTTTTCTTGAAATAAATCCACCAAAAACTTCGCCTGTTGTTTGGGCGTTACCACAAAATCACCGAAATTCCAACTATAAGCAAACGGTTTTAAAAATTTGCTTTGAGCATATTCGCTTTTGTAAATGAAATAATTATAATCTTTCATTTTGATATCCTGAGACAATTGATCAAAAAACCAATCATTCTGATAATAAATTGCTTCATCTAAAGTGGTGTCGCATTCCCACTGCGGACGTGTTTCTCCAAAATAATAATAATTTACTCCATTCCATTGTTTCGTTTGATTGAGCTGAATTCTATCCATTTCTAAAGCCATTAAAGCATGAAAGAGATGAAAAGTTGCTGCCGGCGGAGTTGGTGTTTTGGCATCAAATTCATCATTAAACACCCACCAATCATCCGCTTCATTATAAATAATGATACTTCCGTCCACATCTTTGGAGGCAAAATAAAAATCCAAATAATTTTGCGAGAAAGCCATCTTGTGAGAAATTAATAGCAAAAAAATAATAAAATAACGCATGTAATCTTAGTTTCAGCAAAAATAGTAATATTGTTTAAAAAATTATGCTTGAAAAGTTTATGTATTCTAAATATATTTTTGTAATATTGCTATGTATAACCTTTTATATAAGATATAACTATGAATAAAATTACAAAATTATTGTTCGCTTTTGTTGCTGTTGCTTCATTTTCCTTAACAAGTTGTGAACCGGATTATGTTACTGATGGCTCGACTGTTCCTTCAGAAGCATACGTTAAAGTTATCTATTTAGATAATGACGGAAATGTAACTTCTACTAAAGAATATTCTTACGATAAAACCAATTCTCAGGTTTCCGGAACCAGAGCTCCTAAACAAGATGCCGAAGGAAATTCATATACAGAATCACAAATTGTCTTTGCTCCTTTCGAGCAAAACCCAGAATTACCATCCATAAGAATGGTTTTTGAATTTTTAGAAGAAGAGAATAATTATGAGTTTAATAATTCTTTTCCACGAAACACTGCGAGAATAGTAGTTAATAAAATCAACATTTTCGATTCAACAGAAGGATACATCGATGTTTCTAGTTACGATATATTAAATAATGCTTCTGTGCAGGATATGTATTTCCGTTCACGTTCTGAGTTTTCTTTTTTTGCTATAGATAGTGATGGAAAAAAATGTAAAGTGGAAGGAACTGCTACTACAAACTTTAAATTATAATCATTTTTTGTTTTTTTAATAAATATTTTATTACAAGTGAAAACACCTTTCTTTAAAGGTGTTTTTTTATTACCCAAACAAAAAAACCACAGATTAATCTGTGGTTTTTTTACTTTATATCTGAAAAGAAATTATCCTAAAACTTCTTTTACTTTTTTACCGATTTCAG
>DATGOD010000014.1:0-11660 GCA_035306305.1 Flavobacterium sp. | reverse complement strand
CTTAGCTTCTTTGTTGCTGTTAATCCAATATGTATATGTACTTAGTTATGTTTGAAAGTTGAAAAGTTTTGAAACCTGTCATTCCGTTCTCAAACCCTCTGCTTGTCTCTCAAAGCGGGTGCAAATATAGAAAGCTTTTTTGATTTAGCAAAAACTTTTTTTACTTTTTTTTAAAAAAAATTTTAACCTTCTTTCAACCTCTACACTATCAATGCACGCCCTCACTATCGCTCTAACGAGGGTGCAAATATAATATCTTTTTTATTCCTAAAACAAAAAATTAGCGTTTTGTTTTGAATAAATTTTATTCATTGGCATGTTTTTTGATTCAACGCTCTATCATTCAATTGAATAACACAATTATTTGTTAAGCAAATTTTGATTAAAAATATAATTTATATATTTGCAAAATCATTTTAACACGTATTAATTATGTACAAAATTATATTAGAGGCACATTCTGGAATAGCTTATTTGGCTTTAATCGCCCTATTTGTAACCGTTATCAATGCTTTTTTGGGGTTGTCTTCAAAACGCACTTTCAAAGGTTCAGACAGAAAAATCGGATTGATTGGATTGATTTTTACTCATATTCAATTATTAGCTGGGCTAATTCTTTATTTTGTTTCCCAAAAAGGGTTCTCTATGCTGACAAGCGGAAACGCAATGGGAAATGCAGATATGCGTCTGACAGCGTTGGAGCATCCATTAATTAATATCATTGCCGTTGCCTTAATCACCATAGGCTGGTCTAAACATAAAAAACAAATTGCCGACCAAGGAAAATTCAAATCCTTTGCGATATTTTACACCTTAGGATTACTCCTTATATTGTCAAGAATTCCGTGGGGAACTTGGCTTGGCTAAAAAACAAACATATCCCTTATGAGAAATATTGCCAATTATATCATCGTAAGCTTTACTTTGCTTTTGGGTTTTGTCGTTATATATAGTTTTATTCCGGCGAACCTTGAAAAGGAAAGTAACATTGCAGACACTTCGGAAAAACATTATCTGGCTATGGCAGACAGTTTAGAGGTGATTGCCGAAAAACAGGAAGAAATTAGGCTTTCTGAAAAAATAGAAGACCTCAATCAATCTTTGTTTGAGTTGGAAGAAGACGTCGAAGTGTTATATTCTACAACGCGGGCATCATATTATCACAATAAATTTAACGGGAGAAAAACTGCAAACGGCGAAATTTTTGACAACAACAGACTTACTGCAGCACACAAAACACTTCCTTTCGGAACGAAAGTAAAAGTAACCAATTTGGCAAACGATAAATCGGTTATTGTAACGATTAACGACCGTGGTCCTTATATAAAAGGTAGAAAAATCGATTTGTCCAAAGCTGCTTTCAAAGCAATAACAACAAACAATTCGACCAGAAAAGGCATTTTGCGTGTGAAAATCGAAAAGCTTCCGGACGGTTATGAAGAAACTCGTGAAGAATTACTTACAGCTTTGGAAGAATTAGAAACCGTGCAACAACTCAAAAAAGCGGAAGATAATAATCTGAAAGAATTTTTGTTGTAATTACCAAAAAGTATAAGGTTTTTTCGACAGATATGCGTTGTAAAATCGGACATCGCCGGTAACCTCATCGCCCAGCCAATCGGGTAAAATCAGGTTTTGATTTTCTGATTCCAATTCGATTTCTGCCATAATTAACCCCTCGTTTTTCCCTTCGAAAATATCTATTTCGAATAATTGATTTTGAAAAAGTACTTCGTATCTGGTTTTTTCAATGATAAAATCTTCGCAGAGATTGAGCAATTGCTCCGCTTCGTTAAAATCAATTTCTTTTTCCCATTCAAAACGTGTTGTTCCGGAATCACTACTCCGCCCTTTAATTGTGATAAACCCTTTGTTGTTTTTCGTGCGAATTCTAACCGTCCTATCAGGATTCGAACTCAAATATCCTTGAACTATTTTAGATTTTGTATTTATATCTTTTAAAAAAGTTGTATTTTTAACCTTAAATTTTTTTTCTATCTCTTGTAACATAGTGATGAAATTAAGTAACTATTTGAAGTCATGAAATTAAGCAAAAAAACATACCAACATATCAAACTATCAGATATTTTTGCCAAACATATTACCGGAAAAGAAAGGGAAGAAAATGCCAATGATTTGTCTTTTATGTACGACATTGTTTCGTATTTCAGACCGGAAAGACCCGGAAAAATATCTCACGTCAGTATTTCTGAACTGATTACCTATTTGATTGAACACAACGAGCATCGAATTTTTCTAGCAAATTATATCAAAAATGTATTAAAAGATAGAGAATTCAGACGCATGATTTCTGATACCGGAATTTTGCAGGATTCTGACTTTTTGTATGAAGTCCGAAAAAGGCTTACTGCAAAGATTTTACCTCTTCAGCCACAAAAAGAAACGTTGGAATATGTGTTGAACCAAGTGTTTTTCAAAGAAATGGATTATGTTTGGCTGAAAAAAATCGAGTTTCACGAATTTATCGACCTTTTTGATCTGCTACAATTCAAAGATATTTTTGAAGGCGAAATTCACGAAACATCTCCATTATCCGAAACGCTTTTTGCGATGGGGCTCATCACGCAACGAATGAGCGGTAGAGCTATGGAAAGTAACATCATACGCATGGTTCCGGAATACAATCACCTCGAAAGTCCGTTTACTGCTTTTGAAAGAGAGTTTTTGGAGGTTGAAGAAAAAATCAGATCCGGAGAAATCGAGTCCATGAATGCGGAAGACCTCAGTTACAAACAACTTTTGGTTTTGCACAAACAATGCGAAGATTTTGTAGAACGGGCATTCAAAAACAGTGCAAAATTTGGGATTACCATAAAAGTAAACCAAAGTCTATTGCGAATTCGGCAACAACTCGAACGAATGAAATTGTTGCTATCTCTTTTGGTCGCAGACAATTCGTTTGAAAGAAAGAAAAAATCGGTCAATTTGGCGGTTCAATTAATTGAATATAATTGTTACAAAAACAATGTAAAATCACTCATCAACGAAAGTACGCAACTCATTTCCTACGAAATCACACAATATAATGCCAAAACCGGTGAACATTATATCACGCAAACGGCGAAAGAATATTTCAATATGTTCAAAGCCTCTTTGGGTGCAGGTTTGGTTGTAGGTTTTTTGTGTATTTTCAAAATTTTACTTTCAAAAATAAACACGAGCGATTTCGGTTTTGCCCTTTTGTACAGTTTAAACTACGCTTTCGGGTTTATTTTGATTTATCTCTGCGGGTTTGCCCTCGCCACCAAACAACCGGCAATGACCGCAACAACCATTATCAAAGCTGTTGAAGAAGGAAATAAAAACCAAACCAAAGATTCTGACAAGCACTCTGCGTTTGCCAATTTATTTGCTCGACTATTCCGTTCACAATTTATTGCTTTTGTCGGAAACGTGATTATGGCATTTCCGGTAGCTTTATTGATTATTTGGATTTTTGACATATTTTCCGGAATCAATATTGCCGAAACCAAATGGCCAACATTAATCAGCGATACCAGTCCCGTTCATTCCTTAGCGATATTTCATGCGGCCATTGCCGGAGTATTTTTGTTTTTATCCGGAATTATTTCTGGAAATGTTTCCAACAAAAACAAACATAATCAAGTGTACTACCGCATACAAGAAAATCCGGTTTTAAAGCAAACAATTGGTAGTCGAAGATCTCAAAAATTAGCTCAATGGTTAGAGAAAAAATGGCCCGGAATTGCCTCTAACTTTTGGTTTGGCGTATTTATGGGAAGTGCCCATCCAATCGGGATTTTTCTTGGGTTAAATATAGACATCCGACACATCACGTTTGTGAGCGGAAACTTGGCAATTGGTGCTTACGGAGCTAATTTTGCACTTAGTGGAATTACTTGGTTTTGGTGTATATTAGGTATCGTCGTTATCGGTTTTGTAAACTTTATTGTCAGTTTTGGGCTTTCGTTAAGTTTAGCTCTTCGTTCAAGAAACATTCCTTTACGCGAAATGAAAGCTTTGTTTATTTCTGTTTGGGCATATTTCAAGCAAAATCCGATGAAATTTTTCTTTCCTCCTAAAGAAGTAAAAACAGCAGAAAATCATGTTTAATCATACATAGCAATAGAAAAAAGACACCTAATGACTGATTTTTTTAAACATTTAATACATGAATTTGAATTCCCTCTGGATAATCCGGTGTTGATATTTTCATTAATTTTATTTATCATTCTACTATCTCCTGTTCTACTGAAAAGATTGAATTTACCAGGAATAATAGGCTTAATTATAGCAGGTGTTGCCATCGGACCACATGGTTTTAATATCCTTGAAAAAAATGATGCTATCGACCTTTTTTCTACTATCGGACTTCTGTACATTATGTTTATTGCCGGACTTGAACTCGACATGAACGAATTTAAATCAAATCGAAATAAAAGCTTAACGTTCGGATTATTTACGTTTATCATTCCTTTGAGTATTGGATTTCCTGCGTGCTATTATTTTCTTGGCTACGATTTTAATGCCAGTTTTTTGACTGCCAGTATGTTTGCAACTCACACGCTTGTTGCCTACCCGATTGTAAGTAAATTAGGTGTTTCGAAAAATCAGGCTGTTGCAATCACTGTCGGTGGAACAATTTTAACAGACACCGCCGTACTTATCATCTTAGCTGTTATTATGGGCAATAGTCAAGGAAATCTAAATTCAGAATTTTGGATAAGATTAGGCGTTTCATTAGCTATTTTCTCCGCAATTATGTTTTTGATAATTCCTAGAGTAGCCAAATGGTTTTTCCGTAAACTCGAAAGCGAAAAACACTCTCATTACATTTTCGTCTTGTCAATCGTATTTTTAGCGGCATTCTTAGCAGAAGTGGCTGGAGTAGAGCCTATTATTGGTGCTTTCGTTGCAGGATTGGCGTTGAATAAACTCATTCCACATTCTTCTGCCTTAATGAACCGGATAGAATTTATCGGAAACTCTTTATTCATTCCTTTTTTCCTTATCAGTGTAGGAATGTTGGTTGATGTCAGCGTAATTTTGAGCGGTCCAGAGGCTCTTATCGTAGCAGGAACTCTCTCAATGGTAGCCTTGTTCGGAAAATGGTTTGCTGCATTGTTTACACAACTTATTTTCAAGTATTCTAATGCACAACGACAACTTATTTTTGGTTTGAGCGGTGCCCACGCAGCTGCAACACTTGCTGTAATTTTAGTCGGATATAAAGCAAAAATATTAGACGAAAATATTCTGAATGGAACAATTATTCTTATTTTAATAACCTGTATTGTCGCTTCGTTTGCAACAGAAAAAGCTGCTAAAAAAATCATTATTGAATCAGAGAATGACACCGACAACCTGATAAAATCAAACGGCATTAACAAGGAACACATCCTTATGCCTATTGCCAATGTATCAAACATTGAAAAATTACTTGAATTTTCTATCTTCATAAAAGAAAAAAAATCAACCAATCCGGTTTCTATTCTTTCTGTGGTTTCTAATAATAGAGAAGCAGAAACTAATATTCTAAAAACCCGAAATAAGTTGGAAGAATTTGTTAAACAAGGCTCTGCTTCTGAAACAGAAGTAAATATAATTACAACCATCGACCATAATGCAGCGAGTGGCATAGCCCGGATTTCACGAGAAATCATGGCAGACATTATTATTTTGGGCTGGCCTCATCGCTCAGGATTTTTCAAGAAAATAATTGGAGAAAAGGTAGATAATATATTAGACAACACCGACAAAACTACTTTCCTGTGCCATATAGAAAAACCATTGATTTTACACAAACGAATTGTTGTTATCGCCCCACCGTTGGCAGAACACGAAAACGGTTTTGACTTATGGTTAAACAAATTGGCAAAGCTTGCTCAAGAATTAAGTATCCCTATTTCATTATATTGTAATACCGCAACAGAAAAAGCTGTTCAAAAAGAATTTCAAAAAGCAAAATTAACCGCTTCACTCTCTATAACCTCATTTACAGATTGGGAAGATTTCTTTGTGCTTTCAAGATATATTCACACAGATGATTTACTGGTATTGGTTTCTGCCCGCAAAGGAGCTACATCATACATGGGAATATTGGAAAACCTACCAACAAAATTAGAAAAACACTTTACTAACAATAGTAGATTTGTTATCTATCCTCAACGACATAACGACTATCCGAGTAGCGAACGATATGATTCAATATCTACAGAACCTTTAAACAAAGGAATCGAAGCTGTGCAGAAAATTAGTAAAGAAATCGGCTCACTTTTTAAGAAAAAAGATTCAGACAATTAATATCTCTACATTCAAGTAAAAAATACAAATGAGAATAGCATTTCATTATAATAAAAATAATATAAAGAAAATACTGATATTACTAACCTCAACTTTGATTTTTTCCTGTAATAAAAACACGAAAACAAATCAAACCGAAAGTGCAGCAACCAATCCTGATACAACAGAAATAGCCGAAAATATGGATTGGCTTGTTGGAGAATGGAAAAGAACAAATGACCAACCGGAAAAAGAAGCTTTTGAAATTTGGGCGAAAATTAATCCGGACGAATATTCTGGTTTGGGTTATACCATGCAAAAAGAAGATACTATTTTCCAAGAAAAAATGACTTTGCTTAAATCGGAAGGAAAATGGCATTTTGTCGTGAAAATGCCCAACGAAACAGAAACAACAGAATTTCAAATAACCGAATTAAACAACAAAGAATTTACTTGTGAAAATGATACAAATGACTTTCCTAAGAAAATTCAATATTGGAAGGAAGACGAAAAACTGATTGCCAAAATCTCTAATGAAGATATGGAAATCCTTTTTGAATTTGAACGAATTAAAAGATAACGCAAGTTTTAAACATCAAAAATCCCGACGTTTGTCGGGATTTTTGATTTATTTTCAGAGAAAATCTTACAATTGCGGACCTGCTGCCACCAATGATTTTCCTTCTTCGTTGTCTGTGTATTGAACAAAGTTATCAATGAATAATTTTGCCAAATCTGCGGCTCTTGTTTCCCATTCCGAAGCATCGGCATAGGTATTTCTTGGATCTAAAATGTTGGTATCAACACCTTCCAAAGCCGTTGGAACTGCCAAGTTAAAGATTGGAACAACTGTTGTTTCTGCTTTTTCAATCGATCCGTCTAAGATGCGGTCAATAATTGCGCGAGTATCTTTAATCGAAATACGTTTTCCTGTTCCGTTCCAGCCGGTATTTACCATGTAAGCCGTTGCGTTGTGCTCTTCCATTTTTTTCACCAACTCTTCACCGTATTTTGTTGGGTGCAAGCTCAAAAATGCTTTTCCGAAACAAGCCGAGAATGTTGGTTCTGGTTGTGTAACACCGCGCTCTGTTCCTGCCAATTTAGCCGTGAAGCCCGATAAGAAAAAGTATTTTGTTTGCTCTGGAGTCAATTTAGAAACCGGTGGCATCACACCAAAAGCATCTGCAGTAAGGAAAATTACTTTTTTGGCATGACCTGCTTTTGAAACCGGTTTAACGATATTTTCGATGAATTCGATTGGATACGAAACACGTGTGTTTTGTGTAACCGAACCGTCTTTGAAATCAATTTTTCCGTCGGCATCAACCGTAACGTTTTCCAGCAAAGCATCGCGACGAATTGCTCCAAAAATTTCCGGTTCGTGTTCTTTGCTCAAATCAATTGTTTTGGCATAACATCCACCTTCAAAATTGAAAACACCATCGTTGTCCCATCCGTGCTCGTCGTCTCCGATCAATTCACGTTTTGGATCGGTTGATAAAGTCGTTTTTCCTGTTCCCGACAATCCGAAGAAAACAGCTACATCGCCGTCTTTTCCTTTGTTTGCAGAACAGTGCATCGATGCGATTCCTTGCAATGGCAAATAGTAGTTCATCATGGAGAACATACCTTTTTTCATTTCGCCACCATACCAAGTTCCGCCGATCAATTGTATTTTTTCTGTTAAGTTAAATGCAACATAAACTTCCGAGTTTAATCCGTGTGCTTTGTAATCTTTGAACGATGTTTTAGACGCGTTGATTACCACAAAATCTGGCTCGCCAAAGTTTTCCAACTCTACTTCGATTGGACGGATAAACATATTTTTCACAAAATGTGCTTGCCAAGCCACTTCCATAATGAAACGAACTTTCAAACGTGTGTCTTCATTGGCTCCACAAAAAGCGTCAACAACATATAGTTTTTTGCCCGATAATTGTTCTGCAGCATTTTGTTTCAACGCTTCCCAAGTGTTTTGAGAAATGGGTTTATTGTCGTTTTTAGCTTCGTCCGATGTCCACCAAATGGTGTTTTCCGTAACAGCGTCTTTAACAATGTATTTGTCTTTTGGCGAACGACCTGTAAAATCTCCGGTCATTACATTTACTGCGCCCAACTCTGAAATTTGTCCTTTTTCAAAGCCTTGCAAATCTAGGTTAGTTTCTGCAATAAAAAGTTCTTCGTATGAAGGATTATAAATAATTTTTTCTACGTTTTTAATACCGTATTTATCTAAAGAAATGGCTTTTGATACGCTCATGATTTATAAAAAATGTGTGTTATGAGAATGCAAACTTAAAAATAAATTTGAAGACAATTTAATTATTGGGTGTTTTTTGTCTAATTACTGCTATAAATAAGACAATCCAGGCGATGATTAAAAGTAATCCGCCAAACGGTGTAATCGGTCCAAGAAACTTAAAATTAATTCCACTAAGTGGCTGTGTTGAGAGTAAGTAAATCGAGCCGGAAAAGAACAAAACCCCGATTAATGTTAGCCAAAAAACGGTCTTTTTTTGTTTGTGAGTCAATAAACTTGTTGTGCCTACAAACAGCAAAAACAACGCGTGGTACATTTGATAGCGAACGCCTGTTTCAAAACTGACTAATTGCTCCGGAGCAAGTACTTCCTTTAAAGCGTGTGCTCCAAATGCTCCAAAAATAATGCTTAGTAATCCAAAAACCGAAGCTACTCCGATAATCGTTTTATTCATAATTGCGAAATTTTATCAAAGGTACGGAATTTCTAAAAAGAAATTACTTTGACCTTAATTTTTTATAATGTATAAATTTCCCGAAACATAAATATTATTCATTGCTTTCTGCTCGCATAAAAACTATTTTCCGTAATTTAGTTTTTTGAAAAAAACATCATCCATGAAAAAAATTTCCGTGATTGGTGCAGGAAGATCTTCTTCTAGCTTAATCAAATACTTATTAGACCATTCATCAACATACGAATATCAAATCACAGTTGCCGACCAATCTCTGGCTGCTGCCGAAGAAAAAATCAACAATCATCCAAACGGAAAAGCGGTTAGTTTTTCTATCGACCAAGCTGATTTACGCCGTCAAATCGTACAAGACTCGGACATCGTTATTTCTATGTTGCCGGCGTTTATGCATCCGATTATCGCCAAAGATTGTTTGGAATTTGGCAAGCATTTGGTTACCGCATCATACATCAGCGATGAAATGAAAGCTTTTGACGAAGAAGCCAAAGCCAAAGGTCTCATTTTCATGAACGAATGCGGACTCGATCCCGGAATTGACCACATGAGTGCCATGAAAGTAATTGATGAAATTCGAGAAAAAGGAGGAAAAATGTTGTTGTTTGAATCGTTTTGTGGTGGACTGGTTGCTCCGGAATATGACAACAATCTGTGGAATTATAAATTTACATGGAATCCACGCAATGTGGTTTTGGCCGGGCAAGGCGGTGCGGCAAAATTCATTCAAGAGGGCAATTACAAATATATTCCGTACCACAAATTATTTCGTCGAACAGAATTTTTTGACATTGAAGGTTATGGCAAATTTGAAGGCTATGCCAACCGAGATTCGCTCAAATACAGAAGTATTTACGGACTTGACGATATTTTGACTTTATATCGCGGAACCATTCGCAGAGTTGGTTTTTCCAGAGCTTGGAATATGTTTGTACAACTTGGTATGACCGATGATAGTTATGTGATGGAAGGTTCGGAAACGATGAGTTATCGAGATTTTATCAATGCTTTTCTTCCTTTTAATCTAACCGATTCTGTTGAGCTTAAAACGCGTTATCAACTCGGGATTGACCAAGATGATATTCAGTGGGAAAAATTGGAAGAACTAGATATTTTCAATCCTAATAAAATTGTGGGATTGAAAAATGCTACTCCGGCTCAAATTCTAGAAAAAATTTTGACAGATAGCTGGCAATTAGCTCCGGAAGATAAAGATATGATTGTGATGTATCACAAATTTGGCTATGAATTAAACGGTGAGAAAAAACAAATCGACGCCAAAATGGTTACACTCGGCGAAGACCAAGCTCACACTGCTATGGCGAAAACCGTTGGTTTGCCGGTTGGTATTGTTTCTTTGCAAATATTAAACGGAAAAATCAAAACACCAGGCGTGCAACTTCCGATTAGCAAAGAAGTGTATATGCCTGTCTTGGCAGAACTGGCACAACAAGGTATTCGATTTACAGAAGAAACCGTTCCGTATCTTGGGTACTAAAATGTATAAACCTTCCAGGTTTTGAAAATCTGGAAGGTTTTTATATCATATCTTTTCGTTGTTCATCAAAAACAAAAAACACAGCGAACTGTAAAGAACCTGTGTTTTAATTTGATTAAATCTGTCAAATTTTTGTTCAACATTATCGTTTAAAAATTTTCTTGATAGCTAATCGCAACAAATACGAGTATAGCAAACTTTTTAAACCTTTGTTTCTTCCAACAAACTGCCCGATTTTTGTCACAGAAGGTAATACAGATTTGAGCATATTTCCTGCATCAAAGTTGGCAACCTCTGTTTTTGTCTGATTAAAAGATTGAAGCACTTTTTGTTTGTGGATTTCTCTTTCAATGCTCAATATTTCCAAATCACGTTCTATTTCTTGGTATGAAGAGTAATTTTTATTCATCAGAATTGTCTTTATAGAATAACTTGGTATATCCTTTTATTATTGCCGGGTCTATAAATTTTCGACTTAAATAAAATACAACGACTGCAAGCAAAAGATATATACCAGCGACAATCAACAAACCATAAACCATCCTTTCTAAAGCATTTCCGATAGCTACTACTGCAGCCACAGAAAGAAAGAAAAAGGCAAATGCCACCATGATAGCAATCAGAAAAATTCTGGCTACGGTGCCGGACACTTTAGCTGCGGTCTTCAAAGACCGCAGCTTATAGTAATCCGCTGTTTTGTCGAAATATCCTTCCGTCTCCGTTTTTATAAACTCTAAACGTTCGGTAAATCCTTTCTTAACAGGCATTTTATTTGGTATGATTTTTTACTTCAGTAGCCGCATCAGCTGCTTTTTTCTTTAAATCTTTCAATTTATTTTCTAAAGCACTGATAATGTCTTCTGATTTATCTTCGGCACTGTCCACTAAAGCGTTAATGGTAGAGTTAAAATCTTTTTTGTTGCTGTTCAACGTCGATTTTACTTGCGATTTCAAGTCATCAAACTTTTTGCTTAATTCATCGGTACCGTCCTTGAATCCTTTTCCGATTCTTTTTCGGGTTTCTTCTCCTCTTTCCGGAGCCATCAAAATTCCGGCTACTGCTCCTACTGCTGCTCCTGCCAAGACGGCTACTAAGGTGTTTCCTGTTTTGCTCATAACTATTTATTTTTTAAGGTTCTTGTCTTACAAAGATAGGAAAAACAATGAGT
>DATGOD010000013.1:0-31620 GCA_035306305.1 Flavobacterium sp. | reverse complement strand
ACTGTTGCACCAGATGTCAATTTGGCGTTGAGCATGTGTACAGGCGTGAAAGTGGATGCAGCACCTTTTACTCCGCCATATTCTCCAGCGATAACTTCAATTTCTCCACCGTTATTATCCAAGGTATATCTTGGGATTTCCTCATTTTTAATTGCTTGGTATTTCGGTGTACTCATTTTGTCTTTTGCTGGCAGATTAACCCACAATTGTACCATTTGAAAAATACCGCCTTCTTTGCTGAATGTTTCTTCGTGATATTCTTTGTGCAATACTCCCGATGCAGCCGTCATCCATTGTATGTCTCCTTCGCCGATAACACCACCGCCACCGCTACTGTCGTGATGAGCCACTCTTCCTTTGTAGGCAATCGTTACTGTTTCAAAACCTCTGTGCGGATGAACGCCCACACCTTTGGGTGTTGAACTCGGAGCAAAGTGAAATTGGGAGTTGTAATCCAACATAATGAACGGCGTCATGCGTTGCATATCCATGCGAAAAGCACTCGGAATAAAATTATGTACTCGAAATCCGTCTCCTACAAAATGTGGTTCTCTTGGAGCAACCACGATTTCTACTTTTTTTGTTGCCATAATTTAATGTAATGATTAATAATCACAAAGTTAAGGAAGATGTTACTGATAAGGATTGATGTAGGTTAAGAAAGGAAATAGTGTGCTGAAAGCTGTTAAGGGAACAGGAGGTTAAGAGACAGGAATCAGGAAATAGGACATTTGCAAATAGGCGTATTCGTTGATTTGCTAATTCGCATATCCGCTAATTCGTTTCGTGCATCTCTGCGGTAAAAAACCAGCACCACAGGTGCTCTATTCATAACAATTAAAGAAAACAAAAACCTCACAAGTTTCAAGATCTGTGAGGTTTATTCGTTTAATCAATTCTTTCTATTTTGGCACCGAGTTGTCGCAATCGGACATCTACATTTTCGTAACCGCGGTCAATTTGTTCGATGTTTTGTATCGTACTTGTTCCTTTTGCCGACAAAGCAGCAATCAGCAAAGACATCCCAGCTCTGATATCTGGTGAAGTCATTTGTGTGGCTTTGAGTTGCGATTTGAAACCGTGTCCGATAATCACTGCCCGATGTGGGTCGCACAAAATGATTTTGGCTCCCATATCAATCAATTTGTCCACGAAGAACAAGCGGCTTTCAAACATTTTTTGATGGATAAGTACTTCGCCTTTGGCTTGTGTGGCAACCACCAATAGCACGCTCAATAAATCGGGAGTAAGTCCCGGCCAAGGTGCATCTGCCAATGTGAGAATCGAACCGTCGATGTAATTTTGTATTTCATAACCATCAGACTGAATCGGGATGTGAATATCATCTCCGCGACGTTCGAGCTGAATACCTAATTTCGAAAAAGTTGCCGGAATGATGCCTAATTCGTCCCAAGCTGCATCTTTGATGGTGATTTCGCTACGGGTCATTGCTGCTAAACCTATCCACGAACCAATTTCAATCATATCTGGCAAAATGCGATGTTCGCAACCGTTGAGTTCTTTCACGCCTTCGATAGTCAGTAAATTAGAACCGATTCCGGTTATTTTGGCTCCCATGGCATTGAGCATCTTGCAAAGTTGTTGAAGATAAGGCTCGCAAGCAGCATTGTAAATGGTTGTTGTTCCTTTAGCTAATACTGCAGCCATCACGATGTTTGCCGTTCCGGTTACAGAAGCTTCGTCCAAAAGCATATAAGTTCCGGTCAATCCGTTTGGTGCCTCTACACCGTAAAAATATTCTTCTCGATTGTATCGAAAATCTGCACCAAGGTTGATAAATCCTTCAAAGTGGGTGTCCAATCTTCGCCGCCCGATTTTGTCGCCTCCGGGTTTCGGAATATATCCTTTGCCAAAACGAGCCAATAACGGACCAACAATCATAATAGAACCTCGCAAAGCACGTCCGGTTTGTCGGAAATCTTCTGATTCGAGGTAAGATAAATCTACTTCATCTGCCCGGAAAGTATAGCTGTTTTTGCTAAGTTTTTCTGTTTTTACGCCTAACTTTCTGAGTAATTCGATAAGTTTATTCACATCGACAATATCCGGAATATTGTTGATGGTTACTTTTTCGCAAGTGAGCAATACGGCACAAAGTACTTGTAGTGCTTCGTTTTTGGCTCCTTGCGGAATAACGTCACCTTTTAGCTGATGACCTCCTTCTATTTTGAAAATACTCATAATCAGGTTTTATTTGCGGATTTTATTTTTGTGATGGCGTGGCTTGTTATTATTGTTGTTTTGTGTGTTTTTGTTTTGATTGAAACGGTTGTTTTGTTTTTTATTGATACGCAACAAATCGGAGCTGGTGGTAAGCTCTTCGTCTTTTTTCAACAAGTTAATTTTTCTGTTAGAAAGTTCAAGCAAATGTTGGAAAATTACTTCGTCTGTAACCGTTTCTTTGTTCCAGCTGAGGTAGCTCTTTTTCATGTGATTGGCGATAACGACAATCAGTGCGTCTTTTTTCTCTCCTTCTTCCCAGTTGATGGCTTCTTCAATCATGCGTGTGATGTTGTTGCCATAGAAACGATATTTCGGAAACTGTTGCGGATAATCTAGTTGTACAGGATGTATGTATGCATCTTCTTTGGTCGGAATCGGGTAGGGCGAATCAACGTCTAAATCAAAATCTGCCATGAAAAACAATTGATCCCAAAGCATGTGCTGAAAATCAGGAACATCTCTCAGGTGTGGATTCATCTCGCCCATGATTTTGATAACCTGTTTGGCTGCTTTGTTGCGCTCATCACGGTTTTCGATAGTTTTCACATTGTTGATAAGCTTGTGAATGTGTCGCCCGTATTCTGGAATTTTTAGATGAACTCGTTCGGTGTTGTATTCCAATTCAAAGATAGCTGAATTTGTGTTTGCTTGCATAATGTTTATAATGAGATGATGCCTTCAATCGAAGATACTTGTTTGTATTTGTTGATGATAGTGTCTGCATCGGGCATGATTACTCGGATTGATACGCTGACGAAATTACCTTTACCAGATTGTTTAGTAGCAAATTTGGCTTGGAAGCCGTCAAAGGCAGATTCTATTTGTTGGATTTTATCCTCGTCGTTCGGAACGATAAATTTATACAAGTAGTCCAAAGGCCACGATTCGGTGGATTTGATTAATTCTTCTTTGAGTCTTTTGAAAAAATCTTCTTGTTTTTGCGTCATAATATTATTTCTGATATACAAAGGTAATCTATTTTTTTGAAAGTCAAATGTCTTGACGTTGAAAGCTGGAAAGTCTTAAAGTTAGCTGTTAGAATTGAAAAGTTATATTTTAGACTTATCGTAGAATTTTCTTTTTTTGGGGGTTAAAGTTTAAAGGCGGATGTCCTGATTCTTGTCTCTTAATATCTTTTAATATCTTTAAGATTGACTTCGTTGAGCCACTTCGTTAAGTTTCCTCCTGCGTCGGAGGACAATTTGACTTTCAACTTTCGACTAATTACCAAAAAAAATAGTAAGTTTGTGCCTCTAAACTATAATTTCAGGCAAAACAAGTGGCAAAAGAAATCGTTTTACTCATTGGTGGCCCCGGCAGTGGCAAAACCACTTTGCTGAATCATTTAGCGACTTTGGGATATACTTGCTATCCGGAAATATCCAGACAAGTTACGCTCGAAGCGCAAAAAAAAGGTATTGAACAACTTTTTTTAAAAGACCCGTTGTTGTTTAGCCAGAAATTGCTCGAAGGTAGAATAGCTCAATATCAGCATGCCGAAAAAGACTCTTCAGAGGTTGTGTTTATCGATCGAGGCATACCAGATGTGTTGGCATATATGGATTTTATCAAAGATAGCTATCCTCAATCGTTTGTCGAGGCGTGCCAAACTTATCGATATACCAAAATTTTTGTATTGCCCATTTGGGACGAGATATACGAAAGCGACAATGAACGCTATGAAGATTTGCCAACGGCTCATCAAATTCAGCAACATTTGATTGACTCTTATACGATGTATGGCTATTCGCTGATACATGTGCCGAAAATAACGGTTGAAGAACGAGCAGATTTTGTGATTCGTCATTTGTAAATACGAGCAGATTACTTTATATTTATCCCTAAATTACTAATTTGTTTGAGGCAGCATACATCCTGAAAAAATATTGGGGATTCGATACCTTTCGAACTCCTCAAGAAGAAATTGTTAAAACGATTGTTTCCGGACAAGATGTTATGGCAGTTTTGCCAACAGGGGCAGGCAAGAGTGTGTGTTATCAAGTTCCGGGAATGATGCAAGAGGGAATAACTTTGGTTATCTCGCCTTTGGTCGCCTTGATTGAGGACCAAGTAGAAAGCTTGAAACAAAAAGGTATCAAAGCCGTTGGATTGACTGGCGGATTGTCGCAACAGGATGTTTTCCGGATTATAGATAATTGTCAATACGGACATTACAAGTTTTTGTATCTCTCGCCCGAAAGGCTCAAACAATCTTTTTTTCTTGATAAATTAGCCCAATTATCCATCAGTTTGGTCGCTGTGGATGAAGCACATTGTGTATCGCAATGGGGACACGATTTCCGACCGGCTTTTTTGGATATTATTCAACTGAGAAATGTGTTGCCCAATGTTCCGTTTATGGCTTTGACCGGATCGGCAAACGAACGTGTGCAGCAAGATATCAAACAATTACTCGGTTTGCACGAACCAGAAATTTTCTTGAAAAGTTTTTATCGTTCCGAAATTATCTTTAGTCAGTATATTTTGGATAATGTAGAAGAAACATTAATCAAGATTTTACACAAACATCCGCAGCCGGCGATTGTCTATACCCGAAGTAGAAAAAGCACGATGCAAATTGCCCGAAGACTTCAAAGTATGGGGTTCGCTTGTGATTATTTTCACGGCGGATTGAGCAATGATGAGAAAAAAAAGCGTTTGCAAGATTGGCTGAGCGAGAAAAAACCAATTATGGTAGCGACCAATGCTTTTGGGATGGGGATTGATAAACCCAACGTCAAAAATGTGGTACATTTACAAATTCCGGAAAGTATTGAAAACTATTACCAAGAAGCAGGACGTGCCGGACGAAATGGACAGCCGTCGTTTGCTACCATGTTGATACATCCTGCTGAGGTGGCTCATTTTGATCATCGATTTACCCGAAATATGCTTTCTAAAGAAGATTTGTTGCAGGTCTATAAAAAATTTGTTAACGATCAACAGATTGCTTACGGAGAAGGATTAGAAGGGTTTTACTATCTCAATTTGATTGCATTTTGTGAAAAATATAACCTCAATACCAATCGCACTTATCAGGCTTTGAAGTTTTTGGACAAAGAAAGTGTGCTGACGGTGTATGAACAAAACAACAGACAAACAACCATCAAATTTGTACTTTCGACCGAAGAAACATTGATGTATTTCAAAAATCGTCCAAAGGAGGAATTGTTGTTTGAACAAATCATTCATCGCTATGCCGGAACAGCCGTTGTTGATACCAAGATTAATTTAGCCTTATTGAGTAGTGGGACAAATATGGACAAATCAGCCATTGTACAAATATTAAAACAATGGCATCAAGCGGGAATATGCATATTCAATGATGGCGATTTTGATTTGATGATAACCTTAAATGAGCCGAGAGATGACGAAAGAACGATTAACCGCGTGGCAAAAGATTTGAAAATACAAAATCAGATAAAAAAAACGCAACATCAAGCCATGTCTGAATATGTCAATAATTCAGAGGATTGTTTGTACAATAAAATATTGACTTATTTTGACGAAGACAAAACAACAGCTTGCGGAAAATGTTCTTCGTGTAGGAGACAAGTCCAATTGGCACATCGCCAAAATAATATGGATGAAATAGTGAACGATATTTACACCTATTTGTCCGAAAAACGCTCATTAGAAGACATCGCAGCTTATTGTCAATTAGAGCAACAACTTACAACAGATATATTAGCCAAAATGTTGGAAGAAGACAAAATAATTTTTAAACCACCTTATTATCATCAAAAATGACAGAAAAACTCAATATAGTATTTATGGGAACGCCTGATTTTGCCGTCGGGATTTTAGACCATTTGGTAGAGAATGGAACGAACATCGTTGGCGTGATTACCGCTCCGGATAAACCGGCAGGACGCGGACGAAAAATACATACATCGGCAGTGAAGGATTATGCTTTGCAAAAAGGTTTGCGGATTTTACAACCGACAAACTTGAAATCGGAAGAATTTTTGGAAGAACTAAAATCTCTGCAAGCCGATTTACAAATCGTGGTCGCATTCAGAATGTTACCCAAAGTGGTTTGGGATATGCCCAAATTAGGAACATTTAATTTACACGCATCTTTGTTGCCAGAATATCGAGGTGCAGCTCCGATTAATTGGGCAATCATCAACGGAGAAAAGCAAACCGGCGTAACCACTTTCTTTTTGGATGATGAAATTGACACCGGAAAAATGATTTTGCAACAAAAAACGAATATTGATGCCAATGAAACTGCTGGAGAATTACATGATAGATTGATGCACATCGGAAAAGAAGCGGTGTTGGAAACCATACGGTTGATTGCCGAAAATAAAGTGGAATTACAAACACAGCCAGCAGGAAATCATAAAACTGCGTATAAACTCAATAAAGAAAACTGTCAGATTAATTGGCAACTTTCAGCGGAGGAAATTCATAATCACATACGAGGATTGTCGCCTTATCCAGCTGCGTGGACAACGTTGATGAATGATGAACAAGAGATTCCGATAAAAATATATCGCTCTACTTTTGAAAAGAAAAGCCATAATCATCCGATTGGAAAAATTATTACCGATAATAAAAAGTATATTTCAGTAGCTACTTCCGATGGTTTATTACACATTTTGGAATTGCAATTTCCGGGTAAAAAAAGGATGGAAACAGCAGCTTTGTTAAACGGTGTTTCGCTTGCTGAAACAGCTATATGCAGGTAAAAAAGGCATCAAAAATGCTGTCAAAAGTGTATTTGGGCGAAAAAAAAGCCTTTTTTTGATTTTTTTTATTGAAAAAACTTGCGTTATAAAGGAATTCTTCTAAATTTGTGGTAGTTAATTGATTAACCTAAATAAAAAAATTATGAACAAAACACAATTAATCGATGCAATTGCAGAAGATGCAGGTATCACAAAAGCGGCTGCTAAGAAAGCCTTGGAATCATTTTTAGGAAACGTTTCTGGCTCTTTGAAAAAAGGAGACAAAGTTTCTTTAGTAGGATTTGGATCATGGTCTGTTAGCGAAAGAGCTGCACGCGAAGGTAGAAATCCACAAACTGGAAAAACTATCAAAATTGCTGCTAAAAACGTAGTAAAATTCAAACCAGGTTCTGAATTAGACGAATCTGTAAACAGCAAAAAGAAGAAAAAGTAATCATTGATTACGAATAAAAAAACCGACTGAAAAGTCGGTTTTTTGTTTATTGTCCAAATCGTATTTTGGCATTGAGTTTGCCTAATAATTGCGTAGAAATATTGGTTTGAAATTCTTTTTTTCTGTATTTCGTAATTGGTTGTATGCCTTGAATGGTATTTGTCAGAAAAAGTTCGTCAGCTTTTTGTAATTCAAATGGCGAGATGCTTCGTTCTTCCAACGTCAGGTTGTCTGACTTTTTGATGAGGTCTATGATTTGTTTCCGCATAATTCCGTTTAGGCAACCGTCTTCTAGCTTTGGTGTAGCGATAGTATTTCCTTTTACCAAAAAAAGATTAGCTTGTGTGGCTTCAACAATATTTTTTTCGTCGTTAATCAGCAAGCAATTCTGATATCCGTTTTCTTCAGCAAATATACTTGCGGTAACAGAAACCAATTTGTTGTTGGTTTTTAGGGTAGAAAGCAAATGTTTGCTGACGTGAAAATCTTTGAATATTTCTACTTCGTAATATTGATTATTAATAACATAGGTTGCGTTTGGTAAAGGTTCTGCCGTAATAATGTAATCAATACCTTTATTTTCGGGCGAATATTTCCCACCATTTTGTCGGTAACAAGTTATTCTAACGCGATAAGAAGCATGATTTTCCTGAAAGCTCTCGAGTAAAGCACCGATTTGTTGTTCGAGATATTCCTGGGTGAAAAACACCGGAATTTCCATTCTTACTATTCTCAAAGAAGCCATTAATCGAAAATAATGATCTTCGGCAAAAAGTATTTTTCTGTCTAAGGTTTTTAACGTTTCAAATATGGCATCTCCGTAAAGAAATGCACGGTTTTTTTCAATGGGGATGTTAGTTTGAGAAATAATTTCTCCGTTATAATTGACCATAAAAAAGCCCTGTTTTTGATTTACAGGGCAAATATACAGTTTTAATTGAGGTTAATTAGAACCTAATATCGTTTTCAAGTCATTAATTTGACTTTCCCAAAGCAATTTTTGGTCTTCGATTTCGTCATCATCGGCAAAATCAGTAACGACAAGTATTACATCTTTGGTGATTTCGTCTCGAACAATTTTAAGTTCGAAATAATTTTCAGACTCAACTCCGTCTTCATCAATCCATCTGAATCGTACTTTTTCATCTGATTTTTTGTTGGCGAGTTTCGCTTTTTCTTCGGAATCATCCCAAATAAAAGTATAAATTTCTCCTCTTGAATTTACATTGTCGGCAAACCATTCCGAAAGCCCGGAAGGGTTGGAAATATATTGAAAAAGCAACTGTGGCGATGCATTAACCGGGAACTCTATTTCAAATTTTGTTTTCATATTCTGTTTTTGTGGGCAATATAGGGAAAAATAAGACATAAAAAAAGAAAGAAGTAGTTATTTTGTTAATTAAAATTTAATTCGTTGTTAGTCAATTCGTTGGTTGTTTTTTGAGTATTTTTCTGTAATTTTTTTTGCAAAACAAAGATAAGTAGCTATATTTGCACTCGCAAAAGCAAATGGCGAGGTAGCTCAGTTGGTTAGAGCGCAGGATTCATAACCCTGAGGTCACGGGTTCAACTCCCGTCTTCGCTACAAAGGTTTTTATCAATCCTTCAAAATTGATGGTCCGTTCGTCTAGGGGTTAGGACGCCAGGTTTTCATCCTGGTAACAGGGGTTCGATTCCCCTACGGACTACAAAAGCACTCTCAAAAGGAGTGCTTTTTTTGTTGGAGTTATGTGGATTTTGTTCAATGCAATTAATTTTTATCTTTGTAAGCATGAAACATTTTTACAGTCTAAAAATCAATTTTAACATAATTCTATTTTAGCTTTTATATTTTTGCTGAAAGTCGAATGTTTTATAACGTAAAAACAGTTTATGAAGAAATTAGCATTGCATTGGCAAATATTGATAGGAATGGTATTAGGAGTGATTTTTGCACTCATTTTGAGCAATTTTTCTTGGGGAAGTCAGTTCATCAAATATTGGGTCAAACCGTTCGGGAATATTTTTATCAATGTGCTGAAACTCATTGCTGTACCATTAATTTTAGCATCTCTTATCAAAGGAGTGTCTGATTTAAAAGATATTTCCAAACTTTCCAAAATGGGGCTGAGAACTATCAGTTTATATATCGGAACAACTATCGTGGCGGTAAGTATCGGTTTGTTGATTGTGAATGTCATAAAACCGGGCGATTCTATCACCGACGAAACCCGTACAGAATTGGTGCAGAATTATAGTGCAGAGGCAGAATCCGCCCAAACCGAAGCCGAAAAACAACAAGAAACAGGACCTTTGCAAATGCTGGAAGATATTGTGCCGTCTAATATTATAGGAGCAGCAAGTGATAATTCTAATATGTTACAGGTTATCTTTTTTGCCGTCTTTTTCGGGATTGGGTTGATACTAATACCTGAAGAAAAATCGAAACCGGTCAAAGACTTTTTTGACGGTTTTAATGAAGTAATTCTGAAACTCATCGACCTGATTATGTTGGCAGCTCCATACGGTGTTTTTGCTTTGTTGGCAGCCTTGGTTGTAGAAGCACCAAGTGCAGATTTGTTCAAAGCATTGGGGATGTATGCCATTACGGTAATCATCGGTTTGCTGTTGGTGATGGCGTTTTATTTGTTGCTTGTTTGGGTGTTTACCAAAAGAAAACCTTCGTTTGTCATCAACGGAATTTCGCCCGCCCAATTATTGGCTTTTTCTACGAGTTCGAGTGCGGCAACCTTACCTGTTACAATGGAAAGAGTCGAAGAACATTTGGGCGTTGAAGAAGAAGTGTCCAGTTTTGTGTTGCCGATTGGTGCAACGATTAATATGGACGGAACGAGTTTGTATCAGGCTGTCGCTGCGGTTTTTATCGCTCAGGCATTTGGCATGGATTTATCTTTGGCAGCACAATTAGGCATCATCGTTACAGCCACTTTGGCATCCATTGGATCGGCGGCAGTGCCCGGAGCCGGAATGGTTATGTTGGTTATCGTGCTTGCTCAGGCTGGAATTCCCGAAGCCGGATTAGCTTTGATTTTTGCAATTGACAGACCTTTAGATATGTGTAGGACGACTGTAAATATTACCGGAGATGCAGCAGTGTCTATGATTGTAGCAAAATCTGTCGGAAAGCTCAAAAATGATCCTGTCGAGAAAAATTGGAATGACCATTATCAGTCTAAAGAAAAATAGTTATAAATCATGTCTTTTTTTCTGCCGATTAATATTCCAAAAATCTCCGTTCCGATTGATTATAATGCTCAAATTGTCAGCATCGGAAGTTGTTTTGCTGAAAATATAGCGAACAAATTGTCTTATTTTCAATTTCGGAATATTTGTAATCCATGGGGAATATTATTTCATCCGTTGGCGATAGAAAAACTATTCGATTCGGCTGTGAATAATCGAGATTTCTCAGAAAAAGATATTTTTTGTCATCAAGAAGTTTGGAGCAGTTTCGATGTGCATTCGGCTTTAAATGCTTTGTCAAAACAAGATTTGCTCGAAAAATTACAAAAACAAATATCGCAAACAGCACATTCGCTCAAAGGAGCAACACATATTATAATTACGTTGGGTACTGCTTGGGCATATTGGCATAAATCGTCAGAGAAATATGTGGCGAATTGCCATAAAACTCCGCAAAAAGAATTTGAAAAAAGATTGTTGCCTATCGGTCAAATTGTACAATCGTTGGATAATATGGTGTCGTTGGTGCGGAAAATAAATCCCGATTGTCAGTTTATTTTTACCATTTCACCAGTTCGACATATCAAAGATGGCATGGTAGAAAATCAGCAAAGCAAAGCACATTTGATTGCTGCCTTACACGAATTTTTACATCGGCAAAATACAGATTCATTGTACTATTTTCCTTCTTATGAAATAATGATGGACGAGCTGCGAGATTATCGTTTTTATGCACAAGATATGTTGCATCCGAATGAAACGGCTATTGCTTATATCTGGCAAAAATTTGTCGAAGCTTGCATAGGTAAATCGGTTTGGAACGACATGGGAAAAGTAGATGAAATCCGTAAATCGCTCAATCATAAACCTTTCAATGCCCATACGCTTGCACATCAAAAGTTTGTTGAAAATCTAAAACAGAAAATCACGTTTTGTCAGAAAAAATATCCTTTTATGGATTTTGAAAATATGTAAAAAAAAGACCCAACAAAATCTGTCGGGTCTAGGTTTTATGCCGGTTGAAAATCCTTTTCAATTAATTCAAGACCGAAAGTGATAAGATGAGCAATTTCCGGTCTTTCTTGCTGTACTTTATCTAAATGGTCAAACACTTCATTTTTCAAATTGTCAGATTGTTCTTTTGTTGCCAGTTCAGCAATTTCGACACTCAACAACCAATCATTAGGATAATCCGTTTGTAAGGTATGCAAAATCTGTGATAAATCAACAGAAGGATTTTTGCCTTCGCGATAATCCCTTATTTGCTGATACATTTGTTCTAACTTTTCACGCTCGACAGTTTTATTTGCTTTTATCGTTTGTGTGGTTGGAATATTCGCAGAAAGATTGAAGCTGTGAATGTCGGCTGGACCAGAAAATGCAGAAACGATTTTCTTGCCTACAGCCATGTCATAAATTCCCCATTCTGGTGCAAACAAAACTTGGTCATTATATGTAACGGTGCAGTTTTTGAAACTAATCAGGATAATTTCTCCTTTTAAGTTTCTTTTTCCCGTAATGATTTCTCCAGAAACATGTATGCCACCTTCAAATTCCAAATTAACAATTTCTCCTTCATATATATTGTAGGCTTTCAAATCTCGCGGCGACATTTCTTCAATGGACAAATTGATTCCTTTTAACTTACCGACAGGACTTCCGAATCCTTCGCTGTGATAATCAGTACCATGTCCGACCAATTCTTTTTCCCGATATGCCAAAGCAGTTTTTCCTGTCGATTGGATATATATAGGTTTGCCTTCGTGTTCAATCACATTGGTAAGAATACCTGAAACTTGTAATCCGGTTGAATATTCGACAGTACCAATCGCTTTTGATTCAATGAGTTTTTTCACACTTTCCAATCCGCCTTTGCGAAGAGCCATTTTGTTAGCAAATTCTTCCAATACCAGACTCAAATGAGCAAAATCCGGAGTTACATACAATTGAGGTTGAGGTTTGGTAATATCAAAACCTTGATAAGCTGCCTCGATGGTGTAAGGAATTTTTTTCACCTTGTCGCTCATGCACCATTCACTTTCGCCGATAGACGACAATAATCCGGCTCCGTAAATTTTAGGGTTCTCGATAGTTCCTATCAAACCATATTCTACTGTCCACCAATGCAAGTTTCGAATTAACGCCATTTCTGAAGGCACTACACTTTTTTCCTGCAAATCATCTACACGTTGTCGTGCTTTAGTCAAAACATCAGCGGGTGTGCCTTCTGCCTCTTCCAGAATAGAAAGTTCGCGAATGGCTTCATAGATTTCATAATCGTGTGCCGAAGAAATGGCTTTGCAACCGATTTCTCCAAAACGTCTTAAATATTCGGCATATTCCGGATTAGCAATAATCGGAGCATGACCGGCACCTTCGTGGATAATATCGGGAGCTGGAGTATATTCAATATTTTCCAATTGTCGAATATCCGAAGCAATCACCAAAACATTATAAGCCTGAAACTCCATAAAAGCATTTGGCGGAATAAAACCATCCACAGCGACTGCTGCCCAGCCAATTTCTTTGAGAATGCGATTCATACCGTACATACTCGGAATGCTGTCCACGGAAATCCCCGTTTGTTTGAGTCCGTTCGTGTACGACTGGTGAGCAACTCTACCGAGATAATCAACGTTTTTACGCATTACATATCGCCATACAGCTTGATTAATAGGTGTATAATCGTCGTAGTTTTGCGGTTTTATAAATTGTTTGAGATGTGCTGGTAATCGGTCTATCAGATGGTTAGATTCATATGTTTGACTCATGATACTTTTCTTTTTTGAAATCAGTCAAATATAGCCAATATTTTTGAAAGTATCAAGCAGCAACCCAGAAGATAAAAGTGTTAATTTTTTTTGCGTGTAAAAAAATAGTTATATATTAGCCCCGAACTAATAAAAATAAATATCAATTATTATGAAAAAAGTATTTTTATCATTAGCAGCATTGGCGTTTGTTGCAACAGGAGCAGTATCATGTAGTAGTGATGATGGAGGTAATGGAGGTGAAAATCCAGGACAAAACGACGATACCCCAGGAGGGAATGATGATACTCCGGGAGAGGAGCAGACTCCTAACACGGTTGATTTTAATGGAGAAGAGTTTCCTTTGAATGGTTCATACTTTGAACTGGCTACTAAAAATTACGATTTAGTTGATGAAGCTGGTCAACCTACAGGAGAAACAATGGAGGCACCAATAGTATATAACTATCCGGATGGAGGATATGCCAACGTGTACTATGTTAATTTAGGTCACATTGAGGGAGAAGAGCAAAATGTGTATTTTTATGCAGCTTATCTTGTACAGAACCCAACTATTGTGATTGAGAATGGCTCTATCGCTGACTTCGGAGATCTTGTTCTTCCTCATCAAGCAGAGAATATTGCTTTTGCAACGGCTTATGGAACTGTAAATGGAACTGTAGTACAAAGTGCAGAAGGAAATGTTGGAACTGGTGATTTGATGATAAATACATTGGTACTAGAAGGATTAGATGCTGTTACTTCATATGAAAATTTAGATGTAGAAGGGGAAACAGATTTAGTAACCACTTTTGCTCATGGGTCTAATAATTTGAGTTTTAAATATAACGGAGCCACTGCCTTATTTACATATAACGAGAGTGAGCAGGGAGAGACATCTACTTCTTCAGTAAATAGCTCTTCTATGGGAGTTAAGAAACAATTATTATCTGGATTTGAGTCTTTAGATATAAATGTAATTAAAAAATAATCTAGCTGTTATTGACAATTAGATGATATATTATTTGTTAGTATAATATATATTTAAATCAAAAAAGCTATCTCAATATTGAGATAGCTTTTTTTGGATAAAAAAAAATAATACTTAATTGCTGTTAGTTTTAAATCTTGATTTTTTTACTTTATCATTAACTAAATCTTCAGTTTTACCTATTTCTGTTTCTGCCTTTTTAGCCTCTTCTTTCACCTTTTCCTCCGCTTTTTTAGCAGCTTCTTTAGCTTTGTTAGCGGCATTGTTCGCAGCTTTTGTAGCTTCTTCTTTCACTTCGTTGGCAGTTGAAATAGCTTCACCTTTCAAAGTTGCCAAAGCAGCTTTTGCTTCGTTCAATTTTTTAGTAGCTGCTTGTTTAGCGTCCACAGTTTCTGCTTTTGCTAATTCTTCTTCAGCTTCTTTGATTTTAGCTTCCAAACTTTCAATGCTGTCTTCAGCTTGTTCTTGCAATTCGTCTAATTGCTCATCGATTTGTTCTTGAGCGTTGTCAATTTCGTCAGAAACATCTTGTTTAGTTTCGTTTTTACATGCAGTAAATGCAACCGCAGCTACAACTGCTGCTGATAATAAAATTTTTTTCATGATTGTAACTATTTTTAATTAGATTTTACTGTACAAAATTATACTTTTTCTTGGATTAAGCGAATTTTTAGGTGTAAATTTCTGTCAATACACGCTTTAAACTTTTTTAAACTCTATCCAGTAAGTGAAATATCTTCCTTATTTTTGCCCAAATAAATAAACATACGATGAACAATCCGAAAAGATATACGATTACAGCAGCTTTGCCTTATACCAATGGACCGATTCATATTGGGCATTTGGCAGGCGTTTATGTTCCGGCTGATATTTATACACGTTATTTAAGACAAAAAAACAAAGATGTCGTTTTTGTTTGTGGTAGTGATGAACACGGCGTTGCCATTTCGATGAAAGCCAAAAAAGAGGGAATTACGCCGCAGCAGGTTATTGATAAATACGACGCAATCATCCGTCAGTCATTTAGCGATTTCGGGATTTCTTTTGATAATTATTCTCGTACATCAAGAGAAATTCATCATCAAACTGCTTCAGCATTTTTCAAAAAATTATATGATGACGGAAAATTTATCGAAGAAGTAACCGCACAATTATATGACGAAAAAGCACAACAATTTTTGGCAGACCGATATGTAACCGGAACTTGCCCGAAATGTGGAAACGAAGATGCCTATGGCGACCAATGTGAAAAATGTGGCACTTCGTTGAATGCTACAGATTTAATCAATCCGATTTCGACCATTACCGGAACCAAACCTGTGCTGAAAGAAACCAAGCATTGGTTTTTGCCTCTTAATGAATATGATGCTTTTTTGAGAGAATGGATTTTAGAAGGGCATAAAAAAGATTGGAAATCAAATGTTTATGGACAGGTAAAATCTTGGTTGGACGACGGACTTAAACCGCGCGCTGTAACCCGAGATTTGGATTGGGGAATCGATGTGCCTGTTGATGGAGCCGATGGAAAAAAACTGTACGTTTGGTTTGATGCACCAATCGGTTATATTTCATCTACAAAAGAATGGGCAGAAGAAAAAGGAAAAAATTGGGAGCCTTATTGGAAAGACGAAGAAACCAAATTGGTACATTTTATCGGGAAAGATAATATTGTTTTCCATTGCGTGATTTTTCCGGCTATGTTGAAAGCGGAAGGTAGTTATATTTTGCCAGATAATGTGCCAGCCAATGAATTTTTGAATTTGGAAGGACAAAAATTATCTACTTCCAAAAATTGGGCAGTTTGGCTTAATGAATATCTCGAAGATTTTCCTGAGCAACAAGATGTGTTGCGTTATGTGCTGACAGCCAATGCACCAGAAACAAAGGATAACGATTTTACATGGAAAGATTTTCAAGCGAAAAATAACAATGAATTGGTGGCTATTTTTGGTAATTTCATCAATCGAGTTGTGGTGCTGACCAATAAATATTATAACGGAATTGTGCCACAACCAAACGCATTGACTGAGGCAGACGAGAAAGCATTGACCGAGCTCAAGACTTATCCGAGCGTTATCGAAAGTTCGATTGAAAGATATCGTTTTAGAGAAGCTTTGAGTGAATTGATGAACGTGGCTCGCTTAGGAAATAAATATTTGGCAGATGAAGAACCTTGGAAATTAATTAAAACCAATCCAGAGAAAGTGCAAACACAAATGTACGTAGCCTTGCAAATTGCTGCTTCATTGGCGGTTTTGTCTGAACCATTTTTGCCGCACACATCGGTTAAATTGAAAGAGATGCTTGCTGTAAACGAGCAATTGGTGTGGGAAGATTTGTCAGAAAAATATGATTATATATCAACAGGACACCAAATCGGACAGGCACAACATTTGTTTACAAAAATAGAAGACGAAACCATTCAAAAACAGTTGGATAAATTGGAAGCAACCAAAAAAATGAATAAAGAGGAAACAAAAAATATTGAACCTCAAAAAGAAGTTTGTCAATTTGATGATTTTGCTAAAATTGACCTTCGTGTAGGAACGATTATCGAAGCAGAAAAAATGCCGAAAGCAGACCGATTGTTGGTGCTAAAAGTGGATACAGGTATCGATGTGCGTACCATAGTGTCGGGTATTGCTGAGCATTTTGCTCCTGAAGAGGTAATCGGTAAAAAAGTTACGGTATTGACCAATCTTGCTCCTCGAAAATTGCGCGGTGTAGAAAGTCAAGGGATGTTGTTACTGACCGAGAATGCTTCGGGTAAATTGGTGTTTGTTAATCCAGACGAAGCCGATGTAAACAACGGGACGACTATCGGATAGATTTTTTATCACACAATATTAAAGCCTGAAAGGTGTTTTGAGATTTTTCAAAATATTTTTCAGGCTTTTTTTAGTTTAATCTAAAAAAGTACGCTAATTTATTTTTTAGCCTAATCTAAATATTTATTTTTGCAAAACAAATTTAAAACATTTCTACCATGCAAAAAAAGATATATGCAAGTGTATTTGGGTTATTGATGACTTTGAGTACTGCTTCAGCACAAACTTCGACTATCAGCGGTCGTATCGCAGATAAGGACGAGCCCATACACGATGCTGTGGTTTACCTAGCCGATACTTCTTGGCGAACGGTTACGGATAGTTTGGGGAATTTTTCGTTGACTGACGTTGAGGTTGGCGACTATCAAATAGTTGTCGAAGCTGATTTTTACGGAGTTTATACCCAAGATATTGTGTTCAAAGAGGGCGAAAACCCGTTTATGTCTATCGATTTGAATGCTGATGATACCGCGTCTCAACTAGACGAGCTTGTAATTTCTGGCACCATGAAGCCTGTTAGCCGACTAGAGAGCCCAGTGCCTGTAGAGGTGTATTCGCAAGCATTTTTTAAGAAAAATCCGACGCCTACTTTCTTTGATGCTTTACAAAATATTAACGGCGTTCGGCCACAACTCAATTGTAATATTTGTGCCACAGGAGATATTCATATCAATGGTTTAGAAGGCGCATACACCATGGTGCTTATTGATGGTATGCCTATTGTTAGCTCGTTGGGTTCGGTTTATGGTTTGTCCGGAATTCCGAGTTCGCTCATCGATAGGATAGAAGTGGTCAAAGGGCCAGCGTCTTCGTTGTATGGGAGTGAGGCTGTGGGTGGATTGATCAACATCATCACCAAAAACCCTAATCAAGCACCGTTGGTTTCGGCCGATGTTTTTACCACTTCTTGGCTTGAACACAACGTAGATTTGGGACTGAAATTTAAGGTGGGTAAAAAGGCCAATGTGCTCACGGGTATCAACTATTTTAATTATCAAAATAAGGTCGATGACAACAAGGATAATTTTACTGATGTAACACTCCAAGATCGAATTTCGGTTTTTCAAAAATGGAATTTCACCCGTAAAAACAACAGATTGTTGAGTTTGGCTGCTCGTTATTTGTATGAAGACCGTTGGGGTGGCGAGATGGATTGGGGCAAATCTTACCGTGGAGGCGACCAAGTATATGGTGAGAGTATTTATACCAGCCGAGCAGAGATTTTGGGTAATTATCAATTGCCGTTTAGCGAAAAAATGTTTTTTAGTTTTTCTTTTATCAATCACGATCAAGACAGTCGCTATGGTACAGATTCGTATATTGCGAATCAAAAAATTGCCTTTTCTCAATTGACTTGGGACAAAAAAATGGGGCGTCACGATTTGTTGTTCGGAGCGGCTTTACGATACACTTATTACGATGACAATACACCAGCAACTGCCGATATAAACGGACAAAATTTGGCCGAAAAAACATGGTTACCGGGCATATTTATTCAAGACGAAATCAGTTTGCAAGACAAGCACAAATTACTATTAGGCTTTCGATATGACCACAACAACAATCATGGAGATATTTTTACGCCCCGAATGGCTTACAAATGGAGTTTTGACAACAATAGTGTCTTGCGTTTAAATGCAGGAACGGGTTTCCGTGTAGTTAATCTGTTTACCGAAGATCATGCGGCACTTACAGGCGCTAGAGAAATAGTTATTTTAAATGATTTAAAGCCAGAAAAATCTTATAATGCGAATGTCAATTGGGTGAAAAAATTCTACTTTGATTCGGGTACTTCTTTTGGGATAGATGCGACTGCTTTTTATACGCATTTTACCAATAAAATCGCCCCAGATTATGAGTCAAATAGCAACCAAATTATTTATGATAATCTTGACGGATATGCAGTAAGCAAGGGGCTTAGTCTAAATTTGGATTGGAATATGGCTAACGGACTCAATTTGATGCTTGGCGGAACCCTAATGGAGAATACTATTACAGAGGATGATATTACGCAACAACAAATGCTTACCGAAAAATTTGCAGGTAATTGGGCTATTTCTTATAAAATATTGAAGTGGGATTTGACCATCGATTACACAGGTAATGTGTACGGTCCTATGCGGTTGCCGTTGCTTGGTGAGCTCGATCCAAGGCCGGCAAAATCGCCTTGGTGGAGTATCCAAAATATTCAGCTGACTTATGATGGTTTTGACCGATTCGAAATTTATGGAGGAGTAAAAAATTTACTCAATTGGACACCTAATAAAAGCACGCCTTTTTTGATTGCACGACCTAATGATCCGTTTGATAAAGGAGTGGTTTTTGACGATGCTGGGCAGGCTGTAGCTACACCTGATAATCCGTACGGGCTTACTTTTGACCCGTCTTATGTGTATGCGCCCAACCAAGGTATGAGAGGTTTTTTAGGTGTCAGATTTAAATTAGATTAAAAATGGTAATTCTAAGCATGATGTTTAGGTGGGCAATGATTTTGGGAGTAATTTTCGCTCCCAAACTTTGCTTTTCGCAACCACAAAAATATGCGCCTGAAGATATCGCGTTGTTGCAAAAACATGCGCCAAAACCGATGGTGTTTTTTATCCATACAGATTGGTGTGGGTTTTGCCAAGCTATGAAAAATAAAACCCTACAAAATGATGAGGTAGTTGCGAGGCTCAATCAAAAATATTATTTCATAGATTTTAATGCAGAGCAAAAAGAGGAAGTCCTTTTTGCTGGGCAAATTTTTAGTTTTCAGCCTACTGGCGTCAGAACGGGCGTACATCAGCTGGCAGAGGCATTGGCAACAGTTGATGGTAAATTGTCTTATCCGACTTTGGTTATTTTGAATGAAAAATATGAAATTGTATTTCAATATGCTGGTTTTCTTACGGTTAAAGAATTATTACAAATTTCACAATAAATAAGACAATATTAATAATTCTTATTAAGAAAAGATTAATATAAGAACGAGGTTCTTACCCGTTGGTATTGGTTAATTTTGTGGTACAAATAACACCAGAGGTTTTCTTTATATTTTTTTCATTGATTACTTCGATAAACCCAATACATAATGCACAAATACATACCTCAGTTAGGACTACTTTTCGTCCTTTTTCTCATGGCTAGTTGCCAAGAAAATAAACAAGCTGCTGCTCCGCCAGCACCACAGCTCGAAGTCGTTGAAGTCGCGACCAAAACAGTAACTGGTTACCAAGATTTTCCAGCAAATATTCAAGGGAAAATTAGTAACGATGTTCGAGCAAAAATTCAAGGATATATTCAAAAAGTTTATGTGGATGAAGGACAGCGAGTTACGAAAGGGCAGGCTTTGTTTCAGTTAGAAGCAAATACGCTTACAGAAACAGCCAATGCAGCAAAATCAGGTATCGCAGTGGCGGAGTCGAATGTAAATGTAGCTCAGGTTGAAGTTGATAAATTGAAACCATTGGTAGAAAAAGGAATTATCAGTAGTATTCAGTTAGAAACCGCCAAAGCTAATTTAGCTTCCGCAAAAAGTGCATTAGCACAGGCTAAAGCTAATTATCAAAATGCAAATGCCAATTTGGATTACGCAACGGTCCGAAGCCCGATTAATGGAGTTGTTGGTCGTATTGCCTTCAGAGAAGGAAGTTTGGTTGGACCAGCTGATCCGGCACCATTGACCAATGTGGCAGAAATCAGCACAGTATATGCTTATTTTACCATGAACGAAAAACAATATATTCAATTTCTTGGTCATTTGGATGGTAAAACTTTGTCTGAAAAAATTAAAAATATTCCGGCAGTAAAACTTAGATTGGCGGATGATTCTGTCTATCCGCATGATGGCAAAGTTGAAACGATTAGTGGTCAGATAGACCCAGTAACAGGAACTGTACAGTTTAGAGCTTCTTTTCCCAATCCAGACAATATGTTGAGGAACGGAAGCAGTGGCTTGGTGATGTTGCCAAGAGTGTATGATAATGCCATTGCAGTGCCTTCGGTGGCTACATTTGAACAACAAGGCAAAACGTTGGTGTATAAGGTGGTCAATGATACAGCTATTTCTACAATTATCAAGGTCAAAGACAAGGTAGATAATACTGTAGTGGTGAGTGAAGGTGTACAGCCCGGCGAGCAAGTAGTTATCACGGGTACGGGTACGTTGCGTAACCGCACGGCTATCGTTCCTAAAAAAGTCAATTTTGACTCCGTTGTACAATCCATTAATCCGGTGTTTTAAAGATTAAATTATGTTAAAAACATTCATAGAACGTCCCGTGTTATCTACAGTAATATCTATTATTATTGTTATTTTGGGGATATTAGGTCTGAGTACATTACCGGTTACACAATATCCGGATATTGCTCCGCCATCAGTACAGGTTTCGGCAAACTATCCTGGAGCAAATGCTCAAACGGTATTAAATAGTGTAGTTATTCCTATTGAAGAGCAAGTTAATGGGGTAGAAGGGATGGATTATATTACTTCTACAGCCAGTAATGACGGTTCGGCTTCGATTCAAGTGGTTTTCAAACAAGGAATTGACCCGGATATTGCTGCCGTAAACGTGCAAAACAGAGTGTCCAGAGCTACACCTTTATTACCCGGAGAAGTTACGCGCTCGGGAGTAACCACCACAAAACAGCAAGGAGGTTCGTTGATGTTCCTTTCTTTTTATGCAAGCAGTGATTTGTATAATGATACTTATATTCAGAATTATTTGAATATAAATGTTATACCTGAAATTAAACGTATTAACGGAGTAGGAGATGCTAATGTATTTGGTGCGAAAAATTATTCCATGAGAATATGGCTCGATCCAGTGAAAATGGCAAACTACGGGTTGGTTCCTGCAGATGTGTCTGCGGCAATTAATGAGCAATCGCTCGAAGCTGCAGCAGGTCAGTTAGGAGAAAATTCAGGTGAAGCTTTTCAGTATATCATTCGTTATAGCGGAAAATATCAAACCGAAGAGCAATATGAAGATATTGTGATTAAATCATTGGCAAATGGTCAAGTGTTGAGATTGAAAGATGTGGCGGATATAGAATTAGGTTCTCAAACCTATGGAGGTGTTGCTGAGTTGAATCGTCAAGAAGCCGTTGCGATGGCGATATATCAAACACCAGGTTCCAATGCTCGTGAAATTATTGATGAGATCAAAAAAGAACTCGTAACAATCGGTGAAAACTTACCAGACGGAATCGAATATCGCATCAATATGGATTCGAATGAATTCCTCGATGCCTCTATATCCAAAGTGGTTTCGACGCTTATCGAGGCTTTTATTTTGGTATTCGTAGTGGTATATATCTTTTTGCAAGATTTTCGTTCCACGCTCATTCCGTTAATTGCCGTACCAGTGTCCATTATCGGAACCTTTTTCTTCCTCAATCTTTTTGGATTTACCATAAACCTATTGACGCTATTTGCTTTGGTGTTGGCGATTGGTATCGTGGTAGATGATGCTATTGTCGTCGTCGAGGCAATTCATGCCAAAATGGAAAAAACCAAGCAAGATGCGATGACTGCGTCAAAAAGTGCGATGGGTGAAATTTCCGGTGCGATTATTTCCATTACCTTGGTGATGTGTGCCGTATTTATTCCGGTAACCTTTATCACTGGCCCAACGGGAGTTTTCTATAAACAATTCGGGATAACGCTTATTGTGGCCATCGCCATTTCGGCACTTAACGCCTTAACTTTGAGTCCGGCTTTGTGTGCGATGTTGTTAAAAACTCATCACAATGAAGAGAAAGAAAAGAAAGGACTTCTCAGACGGTTTTTCGACGGTTTCAACTCGGCGTTTAACGCCATGACAGCAAAATACGGGCGCGCCTTTGGATTTCTTTTCCGTCACAAATGGGTTACAGCAGTGATTTTGCTTGGTTGTATGGCAGTGATTTATTTCTCGAATAAAGCGATGCCTTCTGGTTTTGTGCCAAGTGAAGACAGAGGGTTTATTATGGGGAATGTAGAGTTGCCTTCAGGAGCTTCGATGGATAGAGCTTATAGATTACAAAGAGACTTTTCGGCTCGTGCAGAAAAAATTCCAGGAGTAGAATTCGTAACCGTTATTTCTGGGCGAAGTTTGATTTCAGGAGCGGGTTCTAACTATGGATTTATGATGATTCGTCTAAAAGATTTTAAAGAACGAACCACCGAAGAAACTTCTATCGATAACATCATCGGAAAATTGTTTGCGATGGCAAATCAAAATTTTCCTGAAGCCAAAATGATTTTCTTTCAACCACCAAGTATTCCCGGATTTGGATTCTCAGGCGGTTTTGATATGAAACTTTTGGACAGGAGTGGTGGCGATATAAAAGATTTTGATAAAGTAGCTCAGGATTATATTCAAGCATTGACAGAGAGACCAGAAATCATGTATGCACAAACTTCGTTCAATACATCTTATGCACAATATGAAATTCTATTAGATGTAGTCAGAGCAAAGCAATCTGGGGTTTCTGTACAAGATATTTTCTCAGCGTTACAAGGATATATCGGTGGAAATTACGTGTCAGATTTTACCCGTTTCGGTAAACAGTATCGCGTGATGTTACAAGCTCCGCCAGAAGATAGAACAGACCAACATAGTTTAAACAGTATGTTTGTGCGTACTTTGAATGGATCGATGGCGCCGTTAAGTCAGTTTGTAGATTTGAAAAGAGTGTATGGGCCGCAGTCAATCAACCGATTCAATTTGTTTACTTCGGCAAATATTTCGGGAGCACCAAGTCCGGGTTATTCTTCCGGAGATGCTATTCGAGCTATTCAAGAAGTTACAGCCAGTAGTTTGTCGAGCAATTACGGTATAGATTTTTCTGGATTAACGCGTGAAGAAATCAACGCTGGTTCGCAAACCGTTATGATTTTCTTCTTGTGTTTGGTATTCGTGTATTTCATCTTGGCTGCTCAATATGAGAGTTATATGTTACCTTTTGCTGTATTGCTTTCTGTACCAACAGGAGTGATGGGAGCTTTCTTGGCACAATATTTAGCTGGATTAGAAAACAATATCTACTTCCAAATTGCTTTGGTTATGTTGGTAGGATTATTGGCAAAAAATGCTATTTTGATTGTAGAATTTGCTCTTCAACGTCGTCAACAAGGCGATACCATTGCCAGAGCAGCTATCGAAGGAGCCAAAGCAAGGTTGAGACCTATTTTGATGACCTCTTTTGCCTTCATATTAGGATTGATGCCGTTGGTGTTTGCTGGTGGAGTTGGTGCAACAGGTAACCGCTCTATCGGAACAGGAGCTGCCTTCGGATTATTAGCCGGAACAATTATCGGAGTGTTTGTAATTCCGGTTTTATATGTGATGTTCCAATATTTGCAAGAAAAAATTAAACCTGTCAAATTTAATCAACCAGTCGAAAATGAATAATTTTTATAAGTTTTCAAAATATATATTATTGCTGATAATCGTTATTGGATTACAGTCGTGTGTAGCCACAAAAAGCTATCAAAAGCCTGAATTACCAAATGGTTTTCTGACGGATAATTTTGTAGATAGTCTGCCCAAACAAGTGGCTTGGCAAGAGTTTTTGACAGATAGTTATTTGCAAAAACATATCCAAACTGCTTTAGAAAACAACAATGATATTCGCATAGCTTTGCAAAACATCGAACAATCTAAAGCGTATCTTTCACAAGGAAAAGCAGGGTATTGGCCAACGTTAAATGTAGGAGCAAATTATTCACATTCCGTAAATTCAACTAACACAATGATGGGTGGTTTAATTGGGCAAAGAAGGCATGTTGACCAATACGATTTAACAGCAACTGTTGGTTGGGAGCCAGATATTTGGGGCAAGATAACCAGCCAGAAAAACATGGCAGAAGCTTCTTATTTGCAAACATTGGCGGCACATCAAGCGGTGAAAACAGAGTTGATAGCGATGGTCGCTTCTACATATTTTGAATTATTGGCATTGGATGAGCAAAAAAGAATTGCCGAAGCCACGATTGCTAACCGCAAACAAAGTGTCGAAACCAATCAAGCACTCAAGTCGTCTGGGCGAGTAACCGAAGTGGCTGTTAAACAAGCCGAAGCACAATGGCTAAGTGCACAATCTTTGCTTATAGATATTAACAACAGCATCAAGTTAAAAGAAAATTCGTTCAATATTTTATTAGGACAAATGCCAACCAAAGTTGAAAGAACGGCTAATTATACAGGCGAGATAACCACCGATTTGATTCACGAAGTGCCTACAAAATATGTATTTAATCGCCCAGATGTTGTGGCGTCAGAAATGGCTTTTCGCAATGTGTTTGAACAAGTCAATGTGGCTCGAACCAGTTTTTATCCAACGTTGAATATCACAGCAAACGGCGGTTATCAATCGGTAGATTTTTCTAAAATGTTTGATGTTGGCTCGCTTTTCGGAAATGTTTTAGGCGGATTAACACAGCCTATTTTCAATAAAAGACAAATAAGAACACAATATGAGGTTAGTTTGTCTGAACAAGAAAAAGCATTGTATAATTATCAACAAACCATATTGTTGGCAACAAAAGAAATTTCTGATGCTTTGGATACTTATCAATCAAATGATGCTAAAATAGCGTTGAAAGAAAAAGAATTTGAAGCATATTCTGATGCTGTCGAATATTCAGAAGAATTACTCAACAACGGCATGGCAAGTTATATCGAAGTATTGACTGCCAAAGAAAGCCAACTTTCTGCCGAGTTGAGCATCGTAAATACACGATTGGCTAAACATTTGGCTTTGATAAAATTATACAAATCATTAGGAGGAGGCGTGAATTAAGATATTCAAACCCGATAGAATTTAAAAGCGGTAGAATTTTTCTACTGCTTTTTTTGTTGTAAATTTATGCGTTCAAAATCATCACACAAACTATGTATTTAATCTTCGATACCGAAACCACCGGATTACCCAAAAACTATAAAGCACCAATCACAGATACCGAAAATTGGCCAAGATGTATTCAAGTTGCTTGGCAATTGCACGACGAAATGGGGCGAGTAGTTGAACACAAAGACTATTTAGTCAAACCCGAAGGCTTCGATATTCCGTTTGATTCTGAACAAATACACGGAATTTCCACACTTTTGGCAACAGAAAAAGGTGTGGATTTAGACTTTGTGTTGAACGAATTCAATCAGGCGTTGCAAAAATCTAAATTTGTTGTCGGGCAAAATGTAGATTTTGATATTAATATTATGGGAAGTGAATTCTATCGTAGAAATGTAGCAAATACTTTAGCAGAAAAACCTGTTTTGGATACTTGTACAGAAACTACGGCAGAATTGTTGAAATTACCCGGAGGTCGTGGAGGAAGATTCAAATTACCCACTTTGACCGAACTACATGAATATTTATTTGGACAACCTTTTGCAGAAGCTCACAACGCAACTGCCGATGTAGAAGCTACCACTCGCTGTTTTTTCGAATTGATGCGAAGAGAAGTTTACACAGAAAGTGAATTGCAACAACAAGACGGTTATCTTAGGATTTTTAAAGAAAATAATCCCAAACCAATTGAATTAATCGGACTCAAACATATCAATCTCAAAAAAGAGTCTGAACAAATTCGCAAACAATTAGAGAAAGCTGGCGTTATTTCTGATGATACTATTAAAGTATCTGACGAAGATTTGAAAGCTTTAGAAACAGCGGTATTTTCGCATTTACATAACCACACACAGTTTTCCATTTTGCAATCTACTATTTCGGTTAATCAACTGGTTGGTTTGGCGGCAAAACAGCAAATGCCGGCTGTTGCCATGACCGATTTTGGCAATATGATGGGGGCTTTTCAATTTGTGAGTGCGGTTATTTCTCACAACAAATCCGCAGAAGCAAAGAATAAAGAACTTATTGAAGCCGGAGAACAACCCTCCGAAACGTTAATGAAACCAATTGTTGGTTGTGAACTCAATGTTTGTGAGGATTATACCAACAAAAAAGTCAAAGACAATGGTTATCCGATTGTTTTTCTGGCAAAAAATAAAAACGGATACCACAATTTAGCCAAAATGACTTCGTTGGCACACACCGACGGATTTTATTATGTGCCGCGTATCGACAAAACTATTGTAGAAAAATACAAAGAAGATATCATCGTACTTACTGGCGGCATGCAAGGCGAAGTTGCTTCAAAAATACTCAATATTGGCGAAAGACAAGCCGAAGAAGCTTTGCTGTGGTGGAAAGAACAATTTGCTGATGATTTCTATATCGAACTCATGCGTCACAATCAAGATGACGAAGACAGGGTAAACCAAACTTTGATGAAATGGTCAATCAAACATCAAATTAAAGCTGTGGCAACCAACAACGTTTTTTATGCAGAAAAAGAAGATGCCAATGCACATGACATTTTACTTTGCGTGAAAGACGGAGAAAAGAAAGACACACCAATCGGTCGTGGACGAGGATTCCGATTTGGTATGCAGAATGATAATTATTATTTCAAATCGACTGAAGAGATGAAAGCCTCGTTCCGAGATTTTCCTCAAGCGATTATAAATATACAAGAAATTGTCGATAAGATTGAAATTTACGCATTACACCGAGATGTATTGTTGCCTAAATTTGATATTCCAAAAGAATTTATGGATGCCGAAGATGAGCAAGATGGCGGGAAAAGAGGGGAAAATAATTACCTCAGACATCTTACTTACGAAGGGGCAAAGAAAAGATATGGCGAAATCACACCCGAGATTTCCGAGCGTTTAGATTTCGAATTATTGACTATTGAGCGAACAGGTTATCCTGGTTATTTTTTGATTGTTCAAGATTTCATTGCCGCAGCTCGTGAAATGGGTGTGTCTGTAGGTCCGGGACGTGGTTCGGCAGCAGGTTCGGCAGTAGCCTATTGTCTAGGAATTACCAATTTAGACCCAATTGAATATGATTTGCTATTTGAGCGTTTTCTAAATCCGGATAGGGTTTCTATGCCCGATATCGATATAGATTTTGACGATGAAGGTCGGTCAAAAGTAATGCAATATGTAATTGATAAATATGGGCAAAATCAAGTTGCACAGATAATTACTTACGGAAAAATGGCAACCAAATCGGCTATTCGTGATACAGCCAGAGTATTGGATTTGCCATTGTTTGAAGCCGATAAATTGGCAAAATTAATTCCGGGGATGATGCCATCTAAATGGAATTTAGCCAGATTCTTGAACGAGCAAGAAGAAGAAGTTAAAAAAGCACTTCGTTCGGAAGAATTTGATAAAGTAAAAGAACTAATTCAAATTGCGAAAAAAGATGATTTAGAGGCACAAACTATCAATCAGGCACAAGTGCTCGAAGGTTCTTTGAGAAACACTGGTATTCACGCTTGTGGGGTAATTATTACTCCCGATGATATTACCAATTTTGTGCCGGTAACTACCGCCAAAGATTCGGATTTATATGTAACCCAATTCGACAACTCGGTAGCAGAAAGTGCAGGGTTGTTGAAAATGGACTTTTTAGGGCTGAAAACCCTGACGTTAATCAAAGATACTTGCGAAATAGTTCGACAACGAACAGGCGAAGTTCTTAATCCAGATGAATTTCCTATTGACGATGCGAAAACTTACGAGCTTTTCCAACGTGGAGAAACTGTTGGGATATTCCAATACGAATCGCCCGGAATGCAAAAATATATGCGAGAACTTAAACCGACAGTTTTTGCCGATTTGATTGCGATGAATGCCTTGTATCGTCCGGGGCCATTAGAATATATTCCGTCGTTTATTCGTCGTAAACACGGACAAGAACCGATTACTTACGATTTGGATGCTTGTAAGGAATATCTCGAAGAAACGTATGGAATTACTGTTTACCAAGAGCAGGTGATGTTGTTGTCGCAAAAGTTGGCAGATTTTACCAAAGGTGAAGCCGATGTTTTGCGTAAAGCGATGGGGAAAAAGCAACGTGATGTATTGGACAAAATGCGTCCTAAATTTATTGAACAAGCCAAGGCCAAAGGACATAATGAGCAAGCCTTGGAAAAAATATGGAAAGACTGGGAAGCGTTTGCGGCTTATGCGTTCAACAAATCTCACTCTACTTGCTATGCTTGGGTGGCTTATCAAACGGCATATTTAAAAGCACATTATCCGGCAGAATATATGGCGGCGGTGTTGTCAAATAATATGAATGATATCAAATCGGTAACATTTTTTATGGAAGAATGTCGCCGAATGGGATTGGCAGTTTTAGGTCCGGATGTCAATGAATCACAATACAAATTTGCGGTAAATGATAACTATGAAATCCGTTTCGGTATGGGAGCTATCAAAGGAGTTGGAGAAGGAGCAGTGCAAACGATTGTCGAAAATCGCAAAGACGGAAAATACAAATCCATATTTGATTTGGCAAAACGCATCGATTTGAGAGCAGCCAATAAAAAAGCCTTTGAAAATATGGCTTTGGCAGGTTGTTTTGATTATTTTGAAGGTGTGCATCGTGCCCAATATTTTCATGAAGAAAATGACGGCGTACCCTTTTTGGAAAAAGTATTGAAATATGCTGCCCGATTTAAGGAAAATGAAAATTCAGCACAAGTGAGTTTATTCGGAGATGCCAGCGAAGTGCAAATTCCCGAGCCAGAAATTCCGCCTTGTGCAGAATGGGGAACGATGGAGAAATTGGCAAGAGAAAAAGAAGTTGTCGGCATATACATTTCAGGGCATCCGTTGGATGATTTTAAGTACGAAATGAAAGGATATTGTAAAACTAAGCTCACGGCATTGAAAGATTTGAAACCATTGTTGGGCAAAACAGTCAGTTTTGGTGGCATGATAACCGAAGAAGATCATCGAACATCGGCAAAAGGAAAGCCTTGGGGCTCGTTTGTTATAGAAGGTTATGACGAAAGTTATCAAATGAGATTGTTCAATGACGATTATCTCAAAAATAGACATTTGTTATTTCGAAATAATTTTGTGTATGTTAGAGCAATTGTGAGAGAAGGGTGGCCAGATAAACGAACAGGACAACCTGGCGAACCTAAACTTCAAATTACTGACATCAAATCTCTGCACGAAGTAATGGAAAATTATGCCAAAGAATTGATGCTAAAATTTGATATAAAAGAAATTGATGAGCAAAAGCTACAAACAATTTATCATTTGTTAGAGCAAAATAAAGGTAAACGGAAAGTGATGTTTGAGATTTCGGAACTTGACACAACTCAAAATAATGTTCCAGAAATAGCCGAGATTTCAGATGAAGATGATGGCGAAGAAGTAATGGTTGTAGAACCAACAGTAGAATATAAAGTCAAAAATAGAATGGTGATACCGAGCAGAAACACGCGTGTAGATATTACCACAGAGCTATTAGATGAGCTAGAGCGATTGGGCGTAACATTTGAAATTAATTGATAAAATCAATAGTAGGATAATGAAAACTTATCAAGCCGAATAGTTTTTCAAATAAAATATCCGTAAATTTGTGGAGTTAAATAACCTAAATAAGAAAATTATGGCATTAGAAATAACAGATGCTACTTTTGAAGAAGTAGTTTTGAAATCAGACAAACCAGTAGTAGTTGATTTTTGGGCAGAATGGTGCGGACCATGTAAAATGTTAGGACCAGTTATTGAAGAAATCGGTACTGACTTTGAAGGAAAAGCAGTAGTAGGAAAAGTAGATGTAGATGCAAACCAAGATTTTGCTTCACAATACGGAATCAGAAATATACCAACAGTTTTGGTTTTCCATAACGGAGAAGTGGTTGCTCGCCAAGTTGGTGTTGCTCCAAAACAAACTTATGTAGATGCAATCAACAGCCTATTATAAGGTAATTAGTTAATAATGAGGAAACCGGAGAATGAATAGTTCTTCGGTTTTTTTGTGTCTAATTAAATGGTGTGAAAAAAAAGAATAAAAAACATCAAATATGTTTGTAGAAATAAAAAACAGTTATATATTTGCACCGCTATAAAGCAAACGGTTTGGTAGTTCAGCTGGTTAGAATGCCTGCCTGTCACGCAGGAGGTCGCGGGTTCGAGTCCCGTCCAGACCGCTAAGTAGTAAGCTCTGATTCGTCAGAGGAAATTAAGTACTTTTTTGATTTTTTGGTTTGGTAGTTCAGCTGGTTAGAATGCCTGCCTGTCACGCAGGAGGTCGCGGGTTCGAGTCCCGTCCAGACCGCAAAAATAAGTGAAATATTCACTAAATCGTTTAAATTTTTAAAACCTGTAATCTTCAAGATTGCGGGTTTTTTGCTTTTTTTCGTTGTAGCTCTGTAAGATAAAAGTTACTACATTTATTTTCTATTACTCTTTTTGTAAGTTGTATATTTGTAGTTGTACGTGTTGTAATTTACTGATTATTAGTGTTTAATTGCTTGTTTTAAAAAAACTTATTTTTTAAGTTCAAATCACTCCAATGATAAAATCAGAATTATAGTTTCGTAATTAAAAAATTAGTTCTACATTTGCACCTCATTAATGAAAGGAGGTGTAAAAATATGCTAATCATACCAGTAAAAGACGGAGAAAATATCGACAGAGCGTTGAAA
>DATGOD010000012.1:0-10299 GCA_035306305.1 Flavobacterium sp. | reverse complement strand
GATTTCAATTTTTCGAGCTTGAATTTCCACTTCTTCGCCGGCGCGTGCGTGTTCGTACAAACGTTTTCCGTCTTTCTTCAAAGCAGAAAAAATTGGCGGAAATTGTTCAATTTCGCCAATAAATTGTTGTTTGGTTTGTTCGATAAGTTTAGGCGTGATGTGTGCGGTCGGAAAAGTTGCGTTGATTTCGGTTTCCAAATCATACGACGGAGTAGTGGCACCCACGGTTATCGTGCCGGTGTATTCCTTGATTTGTCCTTGCAATTCGGGAATGCGTTTGGTGAACTTTCCGGTGCAGATAATTAACAAACCCGATGCCAATGGGTCCAAAGTTCCGGCGTGCCCGATTTTGAATCTTTTGGGCAAATCCAAGTTTTTAATCAAAGTGTATTTGATTTTGTTTACCGCCTGAAACGAACTCCACGTCAGTGGTTTATCAATCAATAAAACTTGTCCTTCTTGAAATTGTTCTTTGGTTAATTTTTCCATTTACTTTGCGGAATAAAAGTAGATTAGCAAACCAATTCCAATTACAATTCTATACCAACCCCAGAATTTAAAACCGTATTTTGTAAGCACCGAAATAAACGTTTTCACGGCAATTAAAGCCACTATAAACGCCACTACATTGCCAATAATAAACAAATTGATGTGGTTTTGATCCTGTAAAATCATTTCGTAGCCTTTTAAATCGTTGTCCCATGTTTTTACAAAAATACTGTAAACCGTCACAGCAAGCATGGTAGGAACAGCCAAAAAAAATGAAAACTCTGCGGCTGCTTTTCTGCTTAAACCTTGCGTCATTCCGCCAATAATCGAGGCTGCTGAACGCGAGGTTCCGGGCATCATTGCCAAACATTGCCAAAAACCAATGGTTATAGCTTTTTTGATGGTAATTTCTTTTTCGTCGAGGATTTTAGGATTTTTAAACCATTTATCGACAAAAAGCAAGACCACTCCGCCCAAAACTAAAACGATGGAAATGGCGATTTGATTGCCCAAAACCGCTTCGATTTTATCGTCTAACAAATAGCCTAAAACCAAGGCAGGAATCACTGCACAAGCAAGCTTGATGTAGAAATTGAAATGAGAAAAATCGAAAAACTTTTTCCAGTACAACACCACAATCGACAAAATGGCTCCAAACTGAATGGAAACCTGAAACATTTTTAGGAATTCGTTTTCTTCCATACCCAACAACGCGGCGGTAAATCCCATGTGTGCGGTCGAAGAAATGGGCAAATATTCAGTCAGACCTTCAACAATTGCAATGATGATAGTTTGTAGTAAATCCATTGAAAACGTTTTTATGATTTCTTTTTAGGCGTGTAAAAAATCGAGTAAATACATACGCTAAATCCAATGAAAATAACGGTTGGAGCCAATCGGATACGTCGAAAGTTAAAAACTTCTTCGTTGAAAACATTGGGGTCATGGCTTTTTCCACCTGCCATCAAGATAAAACCTAATGCAATGAGGATAATTCCCGCAAGAAGGATGATGTAATTGTTTTTGCTAAATAAAAAATTGTTTTTCATAACTAATATAATTCGTCTGATTTCAAATTCAAAAAGCGTTGTGTGGCAAAATATGTGCTGATATAAGCGATTAAAATTCCGGCCAGAAAAACGCTGAGACAAACAATAGCAAGCGATTGATAACCGGCGAGTAATTGCATATCTGGTAACTTGTCGTTTACATAAGTTGCTAGCGATATGATAGCGACAATCGCGATGAGGGCACCAATCATTCCAAGTTTAATATTTGTCCAAATAAAAGGTTTTCGGATAAACGATTTTGTAGCACCAACCATTTGCATGGTTTTGATAATGAATCTCTTGGCATAAATAGATAGTCTTAGCGAACTGTTGATGAGTAAAATAGATATTAGCGTGAAAAATCCGCTGATAACCAAAATCCAAAAGCTTATTTTTTGGATATTTTCATTGACCAAATCTACCAATTGACGGTCGTAAACGACATCGTCAACCAAAGGATTTTCTTTAAACGATAATTCGATGTTTCGGATAGAATCTTGTTGTACATAAGCTCCGTTAAAGTGCATATCAAAAGAATTTTGCAACGGATTGAAGTCTAGGAAATGAACAAAATCTTCGCCAATCACTTCTTGATGCTGTATGGCGGCAGAATCTTTGTGTACGAATGTAATGTCTTTGATGTAGGCACTTTCTTTGACTTTTGTTTCAAATGCGTCTAAATCTTTTTGTGTTGCATCGTCTTTGAAATATACCGACATTGGAATATTTTCTCTGAAATTGTCTGATATTCGGTCGTAGTTGATGACAAATAATCCCAGTGAACCTAATAAAAATAATACCAAAGAAATGCTGAGAATAACCGAAAAATAAGAGGTTATCAATCGTCGTTTCTGATGTTTTTCGAAAGATGTTGCCATGCTTTGCTTGTTGTTTTGTTCAAAGGGTAAAAATACTAAACTATTTGCAAAAGTGAGGATATAAGAAGAAAAACTATTGTGTGAAAATAAAAAAAAATCTGGCAGTTCACCAGATTTTTGATAAGAAATTTGTTTTATACAATTCGATATATTCGATGAATCGGGATGATTACGCCTTTTTTCAGCACAATACGTTCGGGGGTTACTGCCCAAACAGTGGTATTGACAACTAATTTTTCTTTGTCGTCTTCAAAGAAAATTTGAATTTTGACGTGCTCAATATTGCCCAACGCCATGGCTTTTTCTAAATCGTTTTTGCGTTGGTTGATTTCTTGTTTATCTGTTAAAACATCTGTTTCAGGAAAGTGTAAACCTTCTATATTTTCTTTTTCAATCGGATTGAATGTTACTTCCATAAAATTTTATCTTTAATGTAATTCTGAAAAAAAATTAGGCAAATATACCGATTTTTCAACATATCGGATATTGTTTTGTTGAAAAATTCAAATTGATTTTTGAATGTTCGGCGAGCTATTGTTTGGTGAATTTCAGTGTGGTATCGAAGTTGAGATTTTGGTCATCTACCATAATTTCGCCGTCGCTATTGTGTCGTAAAAAATTGTAATTAACAATTTTTTCTTTGGCTTCGAGCGATGATATATAAAGTTTTTTCTTATCGGTTAAACCAAATTTTATTCGTAATAATTCGGCTTGATAAGTCCAGCTTTTCTTAAACATAAATTTTCCGTTTTTCGATTGAGAATGGTCGATTGGATAAGGTTCGTCTAATTCAAATTCGATTTCTACCAGATTGTAATCATCATCATGCACAAAATAACCGTAATACAAACCCGGTGCACTAAAATCTACACGAATATTGTTTTTAACGATACTGCGTTCGTAATGATAATCACGTATATTAATGAAGAAATCCAATTCGGCAACATTGACGTATTTTCTCAACACAAATTCGGATAACCAATAAAGTGGCGAATCGTTTGCACCCGGATATAACGAAAAATAATTCGGATTGTAATTCTCTATATTATCGTCAGATTTAACGATGGATTTGTTGATTTTTTTGTGTTTTAAATCCAGATTTACATTGTATAACAAACGAGTGTTGAACAAACTGTCTGTGCAATCATCTATCCGAATCATCGATTGATTTTCCAATAAATAATGAGCGTGGTCTTTGATGTAGTCGTTGTATAGTTTTTTGCGGATTTCAAGGATTACATCGACAATGTTTTCTTCAGACATCCTTTCTATGACCAATTCGTCCAAAGTGGTGTCTTCGATTTGTGCATACAAATCGACATTAGCAAAAAAGATAATCCATACAATGAGCCAAAACCGTTTCATAAATTTCAATCTATATTATTTGAGTAAATGTACGCCGTCTGGACGCAAATCTACTTTTCGTTCTTTATACAAAATACCAATCGCTTTTTTGAACGATTTTTTACTCATTTCCATTAATTGCTGAATTTCTTCAGGATTGCTTTTGTCTGTGAGTGGTATAAAACCATTGTTTTGTTCGAGATAATCATACACTTCTTGTGCAGATTGTTCAAGATTGGCAACACCGAGTGGTCGCCGCGAAATATCTATTTTTCCGTCAGGACGAATTTTTTTGATATAACCAATGATGCGGTCGCCGGTTCTCAAATCTTCAAACACTTCATTTTTGTATAATAATCCTTTGTGTTTTTCATTGACGATTACATTAATCCCGGCTTCGGTGATATGTGTGATGAGCAAATCGACTTCATCGCCTTCAGCAACAGTTAGATTATTGTTGTCCAAAAATTGATTCAATTTAGACGATGCCACCAATCTTCCAGATTTTTCGTCCAAATACATGTGAACCACATACCATTTTCCTTCTTGCATTTTTCGGGCTTGTTCTCTAAACGGAACAAACAAATCTTTTTCTAATCCCCAATCCAAAAAAGCACCGATTTCATTGACGCAATTCACTTTGAGCAAAGCAAATTCGTTGAGGTAAATTTTAGGTTCAAGCGTTGTCGCAACCTTTCTTTCTTGTTGGTCGAGATAAACAAATACAGTAATTTCTTCGTCCAAATCAATTTTGGTAGGAATATATTTATTGGGCAAAAGAACATCTTCGTTGCCGTCTGTTAAATACAGCCCGACAGTCGTTCTTCGGTCTATTTTGAGTGTGTTGTATTCGCCTACTTTCATGATTTAATTTTTACAAAAATACAAACTTATATAAGCTTTCGCCGATAAAGATGGCTAAATTATTCTATTTTGCAGAACAAATATCGAACCATAATAAATTATTCTTTGAATAATCGAGCCTTTTCTTTTTGATTAGACAAATATTATTAACTTTGGCAGAAGTGTTTATAATTGATTTTTAAATATTTTTAAGATAATGAAAAAATATATTTTTATAGCTGTGTTGGCAACAACGATAGTAGCTTGCAATAATAACAAGCAAAATGCAGAGTCAGAAAATATAACAGAAAAAGAGTCTGTTGGTGAACAATCAGAAATTGCCAATATCTACAATAAAGAATGGAAGTTGATAGAATTGGATACTGAAGTTATTGCTTTAGACCCAGCTTTTAAAACAGAACCATATATTGTTTTTAAAGAAGATGGTCGTGTTTCCGGAAACTTAGGATGTAATAATTTTGGAGGCAACATTGAAATATTGCAAGATAACGAAGTGGAATTTACAAATATTGCATCAACTCAAATGGCTTGTCCAAATTTGAAAGTCGAACAGCGATTTTCAGAAGTCTTAAATAGTGCAAGAATTCTTCATTCAGGAGGAGGGGCATTGACATTAAGTGATGAAAAAGATATGATTATAGCCCGATTTGAAGAGGTGAAAAAATAAAAAAGCCAAAAGATTTTCTCTTTTGGCTTTTCGATAAAATATGAATGAACAGTTATAGACTGTATGTTGTGCCGTCTTTTCCGTCTTTGATTTCTATACCCAATTTTGCCAATTGATTTCTGATTTGGTCAGATAATTGAAAATCTTTGTTGGCACGTGCTTCGTTTCTGAGGTTAATCAGAATTTGCATGACATTGTCTAAAGTTTCATTGTCATTTTCGCATCCGGTAACTTCAGAAAGTCCTAAAACGTCAAAAACAAAAGCTTTTATCGTTTGTTTGAAAGCATCTAAATCTGATTGAGTAAGTCCAGCTTTTCCTTCTTTATAAGCGTTGATGAATTTCACAGCTTCAAACAAATTTGCGATTAGAATCGGGCTGTTGAAGTCGTCGTTCATGGCGTCGTAACATTTGTTTGTCCATGCCTGGATATCAAATGTTGAAGATGCTGTAGCTTCTAGATTGTCTAAAATATCAAGAGATTCAAACAAACGTTCGTAGCCTTTTTCAGCGGCAGAAATAGCTTCGTCCGAAAAATCCAAAATACTGCGATAGTGGGCTTGTAAAATGAAGAAACGCACTACTGATGGCGAATAAGCTTTGCTCAAAATATCGTTGTTTCCGCTGAATAATTCTTCCGGCAAAATATTATTTCCGGTAGATTTAGACATCTTTTTTCCGTTTAAAGTCAGCATATTAGCATGCATCCAGTAATTTACCGGAACTTCGTTGCAGGCGGCTTCGCTTTGTGCAATTTCGCATTCGTGATGAGGGAATTTCAAATCCATTCCGCCTCCATGAATGTCAAAATGTTTGCCTAAATATTTGGTGCTCATGGCTGTGCATTCTAGGTGCCATCCCGGAAAACCATCGCCCCAAGGAGAAGGCCAACGCATGATGTGTTGCGGCTCGGCTTTTTTCCAAAGTGCAAAATCTAATGGATTCTTTTTGTCAGATTGTCCGTCCAAATTTCGGGTGTTCGACATCATGTCATCTACATTTCTGCCCGATAAAATACCGTAATCGTGGTTTTTTCGAAAAGATTCAATATCGAAATAAACCGAACCGTTTACTTCGTAACCATAACCATTGTCGATAATATCTTGAATGATTTTGATTTGTTCGATGATGTGACCGGTTGCAGTCGGTTCAATGCTTGGCGGAAGGTTGTTGAGTTGCTTGAGAATGTTATGAAAATAAATCGTGTATTTTTGAGCAACTTCCATCGGCTCGATTTGCTCTAGGCGAGCTTTTTTTGCGATTTTGTCTTCGCCTTCGTCAGCGTCATCCACCATATGTCCAACATCGGTGATGTTACGAACATATCTTACTTGATAACCCAAATGTTTCAAGTATCTGAAAGCCAAATCGAACGAAATGAATGTGCGGCAATTACCGAGATGTACATAATTATATACGGTTGGTCCACACACATACATGCCGACTTTTCCGGGGTTGATGGGCGTGAAAACTTCTTTTTTTCCGCTTAATGAATTGTATATATATAATGTGTTGTCTTGGTAACGTGTCATGCCTTAAAATTTGGTTTCTAACTGAATGTATTTCAATAATTCTTGACGAGTAGATTCGTTTTTGAACGCACCGCTAAATTCTGCGGTAACAGTGCTACTTTCGATGTCTTTTATTCCACGTGAATTTACGCATAAATGTTTGGCATCGATGATACAAGCTACGTCTTCGGTTCCTAAAACTCTTTTTAATTCTTCTACAATTTGTATCGTTAAACGTTCTTGTACTTGTGGGCGTTTAGCGTAATATTCTACGATGCGGTTCATTTTTGATAAACCAACTACTTTTCCTTTGGAAATATAAGCTACATGAGCTCGACCTACGATAGGTAACAAATGGTGTTCACAGGTAGAGTAAACAACGATGTTTTTCTCTACAAGCATCTCTCCATATTTGTATTTGTTATCGAAGGTGGACGAAGTAGGTTTTTTTTCTGGATTCAATCCGCCGAAAGTTTCTTTGACAAACATTTTGGCGACACGTTTTGGTGTTCCTTTGAGGCTGTCGTCGGTTAAATCCATGCCCAAAACGGTCAAAATATGCTCGACATCTTTCTCGATAAGGTTTATTTTCTGCTCATCAGACAACTCAAAAGCGTCTTTTCTGATAGGAGTATGTTCGTTTGTTGCAATATGATTATCGCCAATTTCATCGTGTATCAAATCTGAATGACTCATTTTTTTAAATAAATTAGGATTTGCAAATATAATTATTTTACACGTGATATGGTTTGTTGGAGTCTAATAATTAGTTTTGAAATGTTAAAACCGACCTCCGAGATAAAAAAAGTCTAAAAAAGTGTTTGCGTTGTCTTAAAATTGTGTAAATTTCGCTTTTGAAATATTTTGTTTAAGAAGGTCAAAAATTTTAATATGAAGAAAATTATATGGTTTTGGGCAATGATGGTGGTATCTTTTGCTATGCATGCTCAAGAAGATTATTTGATGACGGGTAGTGCTACTTATACCACTTGCGATGGGTATTTTTACGATAGTGGTGGTGCTGATGGTAATTATCCAAATGATGTGGTTCAGGTAGTTACTTTTTGTCCAGATCAAGATGATGCGGCTGTTAGGGTTTATTTTGAAGAGTTTGATTTAGCTGAAGGAGATTATTTAGAAATCTATGATGGGAATGAAATTACTTTGACTAATTTAATTGCTACTTATCCAAATGATTTAGTCGAGGAAGGGGGGTTGCCTTTAACGCATATAGCTTCAGGAGACAATCCGACAGGATGTCTGACTTTTCGTTTTGTCTCCAATTCGACAGGGGCAGCTGCTGGTTGGAGAGCGGTTGTAGAGTGTCAGGCTCCTTGCCAGTCTATTGTTGCTTCTGTGCAAAGTGCTGTGCCTGTAATTGATGACAATAATGTTATCAAAGCATGCGAGGGACAGCCTGTTCACATGGTAGGAGCTGCTACATTTTCAGAAAGTTCACAAGGTGCCACTTATACGTGGGATATGGGGAATGGAGAAACTTTGACGGGACAAATAATTGATTATATCTATAATGAACCGGGAATTTATATTACTTATTTGGTAGTAAGTGATCCGAGAAATTGTAGGAATACGAATATGGTGAGAACCGTAATTCAAGTTTCTGGAGATCCCGAAGTTACATCTACCATTCCGGACACTATGTGCTACAATGAAGAATATACTTTTGATGTAGAAGGACTGTTTGAAGGAGGAGAAGCTTTTGAAGAATATACTATAGATTGTACTCCGCCTGTTACAGGAACAACTTTTTTACCTGATGGAGATGGAGATGTCTATTCTACCACTTTAACGCTAAATTGTTATGGGGAGGATGCTGTGATTACAGATGGTAGTCAGTTGATTAGTATATGTATAGATATAGAACATTCTTTTGCTGGGGATTTAGATATCAGGTTAATTTCCCCAGATGGGTCTTCAATTTATTTACATGAGTGGGGAACTCCTGGATATTATTTAGGACAAGCAAATGATAGTGGGGGTATTGAGCCAGGTACAGGAGAAACCTATTGTTTTACTATGGATGCTACGACATTGCTAGCTAACGGTGCTACAATACCAGGAGGAACTCCTCAGTGGGATATGATTATTCCCGGAGATTACTTGCCGGTAGATGATTTTGACGGACTGATAGGTTCTCCTATCAATGGAACATGGACATTGGAGATTACTGATCAGTGGCAGATAGATAACGGGTATATTTTCGGATGGAGTATGGAGTTAGATCCTGAGCTTTTGTCTGAGCAATTCTCGTTTCAACCAGAGCTTACAGAAATTGACTGGAGCGATGAAGAAATGGTTGTGTCTTCCTCTAATGACGGTAAAACAGTAACTGTTCGCCCGGACATTTTTGGAGATGTTTGCTTTACGGGAATCCTTAAAAATGATTATGGATGTTCCTTTGAAAAAACTTTCTGTACTACGGTAAACCCTCCTATAATTACAGGAGAGCCTAGGGTGGTAAGTAATTGTGCTGATGATGAAGGAAATTATACACACGATTTAACTGTGGTTGAGAATGATTTGGCTAATAATCCTTATTATGAATTTACCTATCACGAAACAGAAGAAGATGCAGAAAATGGAGTGAATGAGATAGGAAATCCAGAAAGTTTTACTTTGAATATTGACGATGGACCACAAACTATCTATGTTCATATTGTTGATACAAGATATGATTGTGATAAAGTAGTACCAATTACAGTAGTTACCAAGTCTTGTGCGTTGGAATTAGAACAACTCCCAGATTTAATCGTTTGTGGCGAAGGAGATACAGGTGTCTTTGATTTCACTCCTCAAACAGCCTTGGTATATAACAATAATTTAGGCTACACAGTAACTTATCATAATACGGAGGATGACGCTATTGCAGGTACAGCAGAAATTACAGGTATTGATACCTATAATGGCACGGATGGAGAAGAGATATGGGTGAGAGTAACTTCTATAAATTCTCCGCAAGTTTACGCCACGACTTCATTCAGTCTTTTTGTACGTCCCAACCCTGAGATTAATCCGTTACAACAGCCGTTGTACGGGTGTGAGGTGTCAGGTACAGGCGGTTCCGGGGAGTTTGATTTAAGTTTGAACATTGGTAATGTTACGATGAACACGCCATATACGGTTGTGGAATATTACGCAACGGAATCAGAAGCCGAGTTAGGCGATTCGAGTTTAGCTTTACCGACGATATATGTAGGACCGAGTGGTACGATATATGTGCGAGTGATTAACACGCAAACAGGCTGTTATACGGTAGCTCCGCAAGAGCTTATCGTTCGCCCAACTCCTGTAGCCAATGAGATTGCTCCGGTAGTTTATTGCGATGCGAACAACGATGGTTTCGGCACGTTCAATTTAGCGTCTTTGGTACACGAGATTGCGGGTAATCCTGTACCGACAGATATCGATGTTACCTTCCACCATACAGAATCAGACGCCTTGAACTTTGTTAATGAGATAGAAAACATCACGAGTTAT
>DATGOD010000011.1:0-25587 GCA_035306305.1 Flavobacterium sp. | reverse complement strand
CCATAATGATACTCAATACTACTATCTTCTTCGTAAAACCAAATTTGGTAGTTCAAGTAAAGAAAAGGTAAGGGACCATTTATGTCGTCAATTAAACCAGAGTTTTTCATTTCTAATTTTAAAATTCGACTACCTTCTTCTCCTTCTATTTTATATGAAATAGGTGATTGACTGGATTCAGGATAGCCTTTATCCATTAAGAATGCAACGTGAGGATAAAAGAAAGTTACCAATGGATCGTTGTCATTAAAGGTAGTAAAATTACCATCTAGAAAAGCAAATTTATTATATTCTTGACCGAAAATACTGACAGGAAACGCAGTTTCAAACGGACCTATTTCATCAATAAACCACCATGTTTCTCCGTTATTTATAGAAACGGCATCGGTTAAATCTTCATAAGTTGCTTCACTTTTGCTAAAAGTGTAAAAATCTTGTGCTGCCGCACTTAACGAAACAGCTAATAGTGCTGATAGAAAAGTAATTTTCTTCATAAGGTAAAAATTTATAGCTTCAAAAATACACCTTTTATTTTAACATAAAAGTAAAAGGCTAAAAAACACGGATGCTCTTTAGCCTTTTATGATATAAATGTTATTTTTTATCGAGTTAAGTACATTTTTCTACGTGTGTAAAGTTCGTAAAATTGGTCGTCTTTCAAATCGTCGATAAACAGAATACTTTCGCCTGTCGATTTCATTTCTGGACCTAAAGCTTTGTTCACGCCTGGGAATTTATTGAAAGAGAAAACCGGTTTTTTGATAGCAAATCCGTTGAGTTGCGGATTGAAATCAAAATCGGTTACTTTTTTCTCGCCCAACATCACTTTGGTGGCATAATTCACATACGGTTCTCCGTAGGCTTTGGCGATAAATGGGACAGTTCTCGACGCACGTGGATTGGCTTCGATGATGTAAACCGTATCGTCTTTAATCGCAAACTGAATGTTGATTAAGCCAACAGTTTTCAGGGCAACGGCAATTTTTTTCGTATGGTCTTTGATTTGTTGCAATACAAATTCACCCAAATTAAACGGTGGCAACATCGCGTTACTATCGCCAGAATGCACACCACATGGTTCGATGTGTTCCATAATTCCGATGATATACACATTTTCGCCATCGCAAATCGCATCAGCTTCGGCTTCTACAGCACCAGCAAGATAATGGTCAAGCAAAAGTTTGTTGCCCGGAATGTCGCGTAATAAATCGACAACGTGTTCTTCCAGTTCTTTTTTGTTGATAACGATTTTCATGCCTTGTCCACCCAAAACGTATGACGGACGAACCAATAATGGGAAATCCAATTCGTCGGCTAATGCAGAAGCTTCATCGGCAGTTGTGGCCACGCCGAATTTCGGGAAAGGGATGTCTAATTCTGTTAGCAATTCAGAAAAACGCCCACGGTCCTCAGCCAAATCTAAAGCTTCAAAACTTGTTCCGATGATTTTGATACCGTATTTTTCTAATTTTTCGGCTAATTTCAAAGCGGTTTGTCCACCAAGCTGAACAATCACACCTTCGGGTTGTTCGTGTTTGATGATGTCGTAAATATGTTCCCAAAAAACTGGTTCAAAATATAATTTGTCGGCAGTGTCAAAATCGGTAGAAACAGTTTCTGGATTACAGTTAATCATGATGGTTTCGTAGCCACATTCTGCGGCAGCCAATACGCCATGAACGCAGGAATAATCAAATTCGATACCTTGTCCGATGCGGTTAGGTCCCGAACCAAGAACGATGATTTTCTTTTTGTCTGAGCGTTTACTTTCGTTTTCGGTAAAGGTTTTGCCATCGGCAGTTTCAATATCACTTTCAAAAGTAGAGTAGTAGTATGGTGTTTGTGCAACAAATTCTGCAGCACAAGTATCTACCATTTTATAAACGCGTTTGATATTTTTGTCTTCTCTGAGTTTGTAAACTTGGCTTTCCAGACAGTTAAGCATATGAGCGATTTGTCTGTCGGCAAATCCTTTTTGTTTGGCTTCGAGCAATAATTCTCTTGGAAGCGTTTCCAAAGTATAGTTTTTGATTTCTTTTTCGAGCGCATAGATTTCTTCGAATTGTTTCAAAAACCACATATCTATTTTGGTGATTTCGTGGATGGTCGAAAGCGGAATTCCGTATTCGATGGCATCATACAAAACAAAAACTCTGTCCCAGCTGGCATGTGTGAGTTTTTCGATAATTTGGTCATAGTTTTTATAACCTTTTCCGTCGGCACCCAATCCGTTTCTTTTGATTTCTAAGGATTGTGTTGCCTTGTGCAAAGCTTCTTGAAAAGAGCGTCCAATCCCCATTACTTCACCGACAGATTTCATTTGTAAGCCCAATGTTCTTTCAGCACCTTCGAATTTGTCGAAATTCCAACGAGGGATTTTTACGATAACATAATCCAAAGTTGGTTCAAATAGGGCAGAGGTATTTTTGGTGATTTGATTTTGTAATTCATCGAGGTTATATCCCAAAGCTAATTTACTAGCGATTTTGGCAATAGGATAACCCGTTGCTTTGGATGCTAATGCCGATGAACGAGAAACACGAGGATTGATTTCAATAGCGACAATATCTTCTTTTTCGTCTGGCGAAACAGCAAATTGTACGTTACAACCTCCGGCAAAATTCCCGATTCCACGCATCATTTTGATAGCCATGTCTCGCATTCTTTGCATAGTTTTGTCAGACAAAGTCATGGCAGGTGCAACGGTGATACTATCGCCAGTGTGGATTCCCATTGGATCCATATTTTCGATAGTACAGATGATAACTACATTATCGTTTTTATCGCGCAACAATTCTAATTCATATTCTTTCCATCCGAGCAGGGCTTTATCAATCAACACTTCGTGAATAGGTGAGGCTTCTAATCCTCGAGTAAGTAATTCGTCAAAATCCTTTTCTTCATAGACAAAAGAAGCGCCTGTTCCGCCCAGCGTAAATGATGGTCGGATAACGAGTGGGAAGCCAAATTCTTGAGCAATTTCTTTACCTTCGAGAAATGAAGTAGCGGTTTTTGCCGGTGCAAAAGGAATGTCGGTTGCTTTGAGGAATTCCTTGAATTGTTCTCTATCTTCGGTAATATTGATGGCGTTGGTATCTACACCAATGAGTTTTACATTAAAGTCTTTCCAAATGCCTTTTTCGTCAGCTTCAAGACATAAATTTAATGCTGTTTGTCCGCCCATTGTGGGTAAAACTGCGTCTATTTCGGGATGTTTTTTCAGAATGTCGATAATAGATTTGGTTTCTAATGGCAAAAGGTAAATGTGATCTGCCATAGATGGGTCGGTCATGATTGTTGCTGGGTTGGAATTAATCAAGACGACTTTAATTCCTTCTTCTCTCAGTGAGCGTGCGGCTTGTGATCCGGAGTAGTCAAATTCGCAAGCTTGTCCGATGATAATTGGTCCTGAACCAATGATGAGGACTGTTTTGATTGATTGATCTTTTGGCATAGGATAGTATGATTTTTAATGTAAAATTACATTATTTATTTGGGTAAAATTAATTGATTATTTTCAAAAAAGTACAAAAAAAGGCGTTACGCTCAAAGTAACACCTTTTGTTTTATGACTGATAAATCATTATTTTTTATGTCTTGGTTCACAAGAAACAGTTAGTTTATGACGGCCTTTCGCTCTTCTGCGAGCCAATACTTTTCTACCGTTTACTGTAGCCATTCTCTCTCTGAAACCGTGTTTGTTTCTTCTTTTTCTTTTTGATGGTTGAAACGTTCTCTTACTCATTGCTTATTGTCTTTAAATCTTAGTTCTACTTAAAAATAAAGCCATCCAAAGAAATGGCTACTTGCTCACTAAAGCGGTTGCAAATATATAAACTTTTTTGCACTTACAAATTCTTTTTCCGAAAAAAATATATTTTTTCTGCAATTATTTCCATCCGCCTCCTAATGCGCGGTATAGTTGTATGCGTGCGACCAATTTATTCTTTCTCAATCTATTTAAGCTCAGCTGGTTTTCCAAAGCATCGCGTTGTGCGTTGATTACTTCGAGATATGTTGCAAACCCACTGTTGAATAAAAGATTAGCCTGTCTTACTGCCAGAGAAGAATTGTTTACTTGTTCAATTGCTATATCGATTTGCTCATCGGTGGTTTTAACCATAATGAGTGCTTCTGTTACTTCATTAATGGCTTTATGCACTTGTTTTTGTAATTCGATTTCGGTTTTATCTCTTTCCAACAAAGCGGTTTCGTAGTTGGTTTTAAGTCGTTTTTTGTTGAATATCGGTTGTGTTAATCCGCCGACCAGGCCACCAAACAAAGAGCCGGGAACGTTAAACCAGTTTTCTGCCAACATCGAATTTAATCCACCCGTAGCATTGATTTTCAAAGACGGATATTGCATCGCTTGTGTTACGCCGACTTGTTCATTCATGGAACGAAGTTTGTATTCGGCTGATTTTACATCGGGTCGGTTTTTCAATAATTGCAAGGGAACACCAGAATATAAGGTGTCGTTGTAATAATAATTTTCTAATTTACTGTAAGACAAGTCAAACGATTCCGGAAATCCGCCTAACAGAAAACTGAGTTGATTTTCTTGCAACGAAATTTGTTGTTTCAGCGAAGGAATTAATGACTGTGCCGACAACATTTGTGACATGGTTTGTTGTTTTGCCAACGCTGTGATTTCGCCCGCTTCGTATTGTAGCTCAATAAGATGGTAAGTATTTGCCGATAATTGGTAATTGGTTTCGGCAACTTCCAATTGAGAGTTAAGCAATATCAAATTGTAATATCCTTCGGCGATTTCACTAATTAAACTGGTTAATATCGCTTTTTGTGCTTCTTCTGTTTGTAGATAAGACAATAATGCTTGTCGGCGTTGTCTTTTCATTTTTCCCCAAATATCTAATTCCCAGCTCACTTCAATTGAAGAAGAATTTTGAGGACTAGATATATACATATTTTGAGGAGCTTCTTTTCCTCTGTTTCCGTACCAATTTGCAGTCGGGCTGGAATAGAAATTCTCTGACCGGAATTGATAGCTGGCATCGGCAACATTTAAATTGACATCCGGAAGCCATTCCAATTTACTTTGGTCATATCTCAACCGATATATTTCTATATCCTTCATTGCTGTTTGGATATCAAAATTATTTTCCAATCCGCGTTCAATCAGTATGTTAAGCTGTGGATCGTTGAAGAAATTTTTCCAATTAATATCTGCAATATTCATAGAATCCTGACCGGACAAACTGTCTATAATTCGATAGTTTTCAGGGAATTCTGCATGAAAATCATAATGATTCGTGGGGCTTTTGCAAGATGATATAGCTATTACACTTATCAGCAAAAACAGATTGATTAACTTATTCGTCATAGCGTATCTTACCTTTAATTTTTTCGTCTAATCCCTGAAATACATAAAACAGTACCGGGATTACAAATATTCCGATAATTACTCCAAACAGCATTCCGCCAATTGCTCCGAAACCGATAGATTTGTTTCCGATGGCAGATGGACCAACGGAGAATATCAATGGGCTGATTCCTACAATAAATGCGAAAGAAGTCATCAAAATTGGTCTTAACCGAACTTTTGCTCCTTCGATGGCAGCTTTTACAATCGAGTAACCGTTTTTTCGCCTTTGCAGTGCGAATTCTACAATCAAAATGGCATTTTTTGCCAACAAACCGATAAGCATAATCAAGGCTACCTGGACGTAAATATTGTTGTTTAAGCCGGCCAAATTTACCAGAGTATAAACACCTAATATACCAGCCGGAACAGATATTAGAATAGCTACAGGAAGTAAAAAACTTTCGTATTGTGCTGCTAACAAGAAATATACAAATAATATACTGATTCCGAAAATGTATATGGCTTGATTACCGGTATTTTTTTCTTCCAAGGTCATCCCGGTAAATTCATAAGAATAATTCCCCGGAATATCGCTAAATATTTCCTCTATAAGGTTAATGACATCTCCGGTCGAATAGCCGTCGGCAGGTGTTGCTTGGATAGAAATGGCGTTAAACAAATTGTATCGCGTAACGGTTTCCGGACCATATACCTGTCTGAGTTTAACCAATGTATTAGCCGGAAGCATTTCTCCTTTATTGTTTTTTACAAAAATACTGCTAAAGGTTTCTGGTGTATCTCTGTATTGCACATCGGCTTGCATATATACGCGATATTGTCGCCCAAATCGGCTGAAATCACCAGCTTGTACACGCCCGTAATAAGACTTGATGGTTGTCATTAAACTTTTGGCACTTACACCCAAAGCTTTAGCTTTTATATAATCTATATCCAACACATATTGTGGAAAATTGGCGTTGAAAGAAGTAAATGCGTTAGCCACAATTTCAGAATCGTTTAAACGTTTAATGATTTCCTGAGCTTGTTTGTCAAATTTATCAAAACCGCTATCTAATCGGTCTTGCAAAACAAATTCTACCCCACTAAAATCTCCAAATCCTTGAATTGTAGGACGAGGGAAAACGCTAAATTTACCTTCGTTCAGTTGAGATAATTTTGTCTGAATATCTGTGATAATATCAGAAATGTCTTTGACTTCTCCTCGTTCTTTGTAAGGTTTCAAGTTGATATATCCAACAGCAAACGATGGACTGGTCGCAGCGTCAATCGCATTGTATCCGGAGATGCTGGTCATGCCGGCAATTTCTGGTCTATCTTTTAACAAACTGTCCGTTTGAGCCAATACTTTTTTGGTTCTTGCCAAAGTTGCCCCCGGAGGCATCGTAATTGTGTAGGTCAAAAAGCTATCATCTTCAGTCGGAATAAAAGTTGATGGTGTTCGGTTCATCAAGAAAAATCCTAATGCGATAATTCCAGCTAAAACCAATAAAGTTAATTTTGTTCGTCTAAATAGAAAATGTAGTGATTTTACATAAGACAAAGTGAATTTGTCGAAAAAATCATTGAAAACACCAAAGAATTGATTCTTTTTACTTTCTAATTTATTCATCCATGACTCCGACCTTTTTTTCTGTACCGGAGTATGTGCATCAATATGATGTGATTTTTTCAAAAATAATGCACACATCGCCGGAGCAAAGGTCAATGCGTTGATGGCAGATAATAATATGGCAATGGCCAGAGTATAAGCAAACTGACGATAAAATATTCCTGATGGCCCTTGCATGAAACCAACCGGAAGGAATACCGCTGCCATGACCAATGTAATGGAAATAATGGCTCGCCTTATCTCGCTCATTGTCAGTATAGTCGCTTGCCGAGGAGATAGTCCTGTTGTTTGCATTTTTTCGTGAATAGCTTCTACAACGACAATCGCGTCATCAACCACAATCCCCACTGCAAGTACGAGAGCAAACATGGTTAATACATTAATTGAAAAACCAAGCAGGTAGATGAAAAACAATGTACCCAGTAGCGAAACCGGTATCGCCAAACTTGGAATAAGCGTTGAACGAAAATCTTGTAGAAACACAAAAACGACAACAAAAACCAACAAGAAAGCTTCAAAAATAGTATCTTTTACCTGATTGATAGATTCGTCAATTTGGTCTTTAACCGAATAAGAAATATCATAATGAATTCCGGCAGGAAAAGATTTAGATACTTTTTCTAATACTTCACGTACGCCAATATCAATATCACGAGCATTGGAACCGCTCGTTTGAGAAATATTAAGTGTCAATCCGGGATAACCATTTACGCTGTTATCACTTCCCACGTTTGATGCCCCAAATTCGATACGGGCAACGTCTTTCAAGAAGAGGAAAGAACCGTCTTCGTTGGTTTTAATAACCAGGTTTTCATATTCTTCCGGCAAATTAAACCTACCATTATGTCGTAATGAAGTTTCAAAAACTTCGTCGGATGTTTCTCCAATTTTTCCGGGAGCAATTTCAAAACTTTGGTCTTTTATTGCACTGATTACTTCTTGAGGTGTTAATCCGTATGAAGCCAATTTCTCAGGATTTAACCATGTTCGCATAGAATAATTTCGTGCACCAACCCTTGATACTGCTGCAACGCCCGGAACTCTTAATATTTCTCTGTTGATATTGATTAGTGAATAGGCTTGTAGGAATGTTTCATCATATATTTCGTCTGGATGGTCAGAATAAACATTGATAGTCATGATGTTACCGCTCTGTCTCGGCGAAACGGTAATTCCGGCTTCATTGACCTCGCTCGGAACATCGCCGGATGCTTTTGAAACCCTGTTTTGAACATTTACAGCCGCTTGATCCGGATCGGTTCCTGCCTCGAAGTTTACTACAATGCTTCCCGAACCACTGTTGCTGGCTTTGGAAGAAATATAAGTCATTCCGTCCACACCGTTAATAGCTTCCTCAATTGGCAATAAAACACTTTGGGCTACTGTTATCGCACTTGCACCAGGGTAAGATAAACTTACGGTTACACTCGGTGGAGCGATTTCCGGAAATCGGGTAATGGGTAGGAAAAACGTCCCAATAACACCCAATAATACCAATATAATTGATATTACTGCGGATAAAATCGGGCGATTGATAATTTCTTTGAGCATATTTGTTAGTTTTGAGGGACTACAATTGTTCCTTCTGAAAGTTTATTAAATCCGGTTTTTACAATTCTGTCGCCAGGTTTCAAACCTTCTGAAACGATGAATTTTTTGGATGCTGAACCGTCTGTTTTGATTTCTCTAAGTTGTACTTTGTTTTCATTATCCAATAAATAGACGAATACTTTGTCTTGAATAGTGGTGGTTACTTCTTGCGGAATCATAATTACACCTTTTCTGGTTTCCATAATTTTGATGGTACCTGTGTTTCCGGAACGCATCAAATCTTTAGAATTCGGGAAACTTGCTCTCAACGAGATAGAACCCGTGCTGCGATTGATTTGCCCGCTGATAGCATCAATCATTCCTTTTTCTGAATATTCGGAGCCATCGGCTAAAAATAAAGTTGCTTCGGGTAATAAAGTCCCTAAAGAAGAATTTTTCAAAGAATCTGGCATTTGATTGCTGGTTCTGGAAAAATATAAATAATCTGTTTCGCTCATTGAGAAATAAACATACACATCGCTAACGTCTGATAAATAGGTTAGCGGTTCTTTGTCTGATTTGGCTATCAAGTTTCCGATTCGTTTCGGTATTCTACCGATATAACCGCTAACGGGAGCTTTTATTGTCGTAAAATCCATATTAATTTGTGCAGACGCAACTGCTGCAGTAGCTTTGGCCAAGGATGCTTTGGCGATTTGATAGTTTGACTTGGCTGTTTCCAACTTTACCGGAGCAATCACTTCGTTGTCGATAAGTGGTTTTAAGCGTTCGACTTCTAATTCTGCATTTCGGAGTTTGGCTTTTTCTACATTTTCGTTTGCCAATGCATTATTATATATTTCTCTGTAAGCCGATACATCAATTTGGAACAAAGGTTGTCCTTCTTGAACAAAATCTCCTTCATCTACAAAAATCTGTTCTAAAATACCTTCAACTTGTGGGCGGATTTCCACGTTAATCTTTCCTTCGATACTGCCCATATATTCCTTGTCAATAATCGCTGTAGTGGTATCTACGTATATAATAGGTAATAGTAAGTCGTTAGAATCATCATTTGAATTCTTTTTGAAATCGCATGAAGTAAATGCCGAAGCGATGATAACCAATACTATACTCCAGCCCAATATTCGTTCTTTATTCATAATTTTTTTAATAACTGAGTTATATAACCAATATGTTTGCCAATATACTTACGTTCCTTTTTCTGTATTTACGATATGATTTTTTTTGGAACCAAGGTGTTGATTGTTATTGTTTTATGTCGAATATAAATGTTTTGTTAAAGCTAGAATACTATATTCTTATATTTCCTTTTGTAGAAACATTCTACAAAATTTATTAGCAAAAAAACGTTTTCTTTGCCCCACTTGTAGTGGTGTGATAAACAAAGGAACGGCAAGTCTAATAATAATTAATTGTTCAAGAAAAGTTGAAACGCCAAAACAAAGTAAAAGTTATCTTAAATTTACTGTAATTTTTCTATCCTGATGATACCCAATCAAAAGATTAACAAACAGATGATAAGAGCGAATACCTTCTTTTTGGTTGTTTAATTTCAAAAAGCGACCATAAAATTGGTGCGACCAATCGGTGGAAATATTTCTATGACTTTGCCAAAAATCATTGACAATTTGTATGTCTTTTTTTGAGCCTGCATTAATTTGTTCGAGATAAAACTCGGCATGAGCAGAATCATTTCGGAAAATTTCCTTCAAACAATATTTCAACGCATACAAATTTGCCGCATATTGATACGTTTTATTATCTTGATGCAAAAGCGATAAATATCCCAAAAAATTTGCCTCACTTTCGTTGGCATATCCCAATTGATGAGCAATTTCGTGTGCACTTGTTACACACAACGACACGGCAGGAACCTCTATATTTACTTGATTTTCATGCGTAAATGGATTGAAATAACCGCTAAATCCCATTTTGGTAATCACTTTGCTGTACAAAGATGCTTTTACATCGCTGATGCTGTGAACTGGAAAACGAATTTCATCCTTGATATTTCGGTAACCTTCCTGAGCTGCCAAACTGAATTTCGCTAAATCAGCTTCGATTTCCACAGCTTGTCCGTCGGAGGCAACCTGTTGCTGTAAATGATTGACAACGTGGATTAATCGTTGTGTTTCGTTTTGCAAATCGGTCAAGGTGTATTTTGTAGAAATATTAAGCTTTTCGTGTAAAGGCGTTTGGTAATTACACAATCCCCAAGAAATGTTGAACAACAGATAAAACAAAGCAACAAATTGCACAACCAAAGTAGTTAATCGAACAACAATTTTTCTTTTGGATTTAATGATAACAATGATTTTTCGGATGAAAAGAAGAATGACCAAAGCATATAAAATATCTCCAACCGAAAAACTAAAACGGTCAAACGAAAATGATAATATTTGGTTGAAACGAGCGTAAATATAGGGTAAATAAAAATGGTCAATCCACGCAGGGTGAGCTTTTGTCCATAAAATCAACACATAAGTCAATGCGAGGATGAATAACCAAAATATAATTTTTTTCATCGTTAATATTTTCGCCAAATATAAACAAACGAAAAATAAATATGAATTAAATGTATTTAGAATAAATAAAAATAAACTATATTTGCATCGTAATTTTTTAACCATTCAATATTGTGGGGAAAAATAAAAAAGATAAGGAAGCTATTTATTTCTGCGACGGAAAAAAATGTGGCAAATACAATCAAGAAGCCAAAACATGTTTAGAAAACTTGTTGCAGGGCAGTAATTGTGGTGTTTCGCTAAAGAAAATGAAATGCCAAGGATTGTGCAAAAAAGCCCCTGTTTTCTATCTTCCTTCTTCCAAAAAATACAAAAAACACGTCGATATTGCCAAAGCTACCAAAATGGCAGAAGCGTTTATTTGATTATTCCTTTCGATTTTTATCTAAGAGATATTTGTGTAAATTTGTTGTTAAATATATTTAAAATGGACAGCAAAATCAAAAACACATTAATTGTTATAGGAATTCCTGTTGCTTACGCAATTATTGTCAGAATTTTATTTGGATTAGAACTCAGTACTTGGAGTGATTTTTTTGGAGTGATGTCTATCACTTTTTTGTTTTTACTTCCAACGATTATAGGAGCTTTAACGGTTTATTTGTCAAGCCAAGAAAGAAGTAAAAGTATAGCTTATAGAATTTTTACTCCTTGGATACCTATTTTTTTGTTTTTAATCATCACTTTGATGTTATCTATTGAAGGTTGGGCATGTTGGTTGATGATTTTACCTGTTTTTTTAATCACGGCTTCCATTGGAGGAATCGTTGGAGGATATTTAAAAAATCAACGAAAGAATAATCGTTTGAATTTATCAATTTTAGTTCTTCTGCCATTTTTTATTGGTCCAATCGAAAGTTTTATCGAAACAATTCCGGGAACGTATAAAGCATACACCTATATTGATATTGATGCTCCGGCAGAGAAAATTTGGGATAATGTAACGCGAGTAAGTGAAATTCCTCAAGAATATGATAAAGGATATTTAACCAGAATATTAGGATTTCCAAGACCCATAAAAGCAGAACTGAACTTTGAGGGCGTTGGAGCATACCGAGAAGCTATTTTTACAAAAGATTTGGTGTTTCACGAAACAGTAACCGAATACAAAGACAACGAAAAAATGGTTTTTACGATAAAAGCATATCCACATGAAATTCCATCGACAACTTTAGATGAACATATTACGATTGGCGGAGATTATTTTGATGTTTTGAACGGAACTTACGAATTGGAAAAATTACCGAACGGACAACATCGCTTGCATTTGTACAGTTATTTTAAAATGAACACAACTTTTAATTTCTACGCAGGTTGGTGGGCAAAATGGATAATGAAAGATATTCAAAACAATATTTTGCAAGTAGAAAAGAAAAGAGCAGAGCAGAAGGTGTGAATTAGAAGTATAAAATACGAATTAATGAAAACAACTCCCGAGCACAACGAACGCATAGCAAAAATGACTTTTGCTGAAGTCTATCCGCATTATGTAACCAAAGTAGAGCGGAAAGGACGAACCAAAGAAGAATTACATCAAGTAATAACGTGGTTGACCGGATTTGACGAAAACAAAATACAGGAATTAATTGATAACAAAGCCGCTTTTGAAACCTTTTTTAACCAAGCCAATTTGCATCCAAATGCTCATTTGATAAAAGGTACAATTTGCGGTTATCGAATAGAAGAAATCGAAAATCCGCTGACCAAGCAAGTACGCTATTTAGATAAATTGGTGGACGAATTAGCCAAAGGCAAAAAAATAGAAAAAATATTAAGAGGTTGAAATGAAAAACTCAGACGATTCACATTACCCAAAAGTAGCAGAAGCGATTACATTCATCAAAACCCATTTTAAGCAACAACCCAATTTGAATGAAATCGCGAAAAATTCGGCTTATAGTCCGGCAAATTTACAATGCATATTTAGCGATTGGGCAGGAACGAGCCCGAAGAAATTCTTGCAATACACAAGCGTAGAATACGCCAAAAGATTGTTGCTCGAAAATAATCAAGCTACTTTGTTTGATGAAAAATATTCAAATGCAATTTCATTACGAGATTTTGTGCATATTGATGAAATGACTCACTCAGAATATAAAAATCTACAGATTGAATACAGCTTTACGAGCAGTCCGTTTGGCAATGTAATTATCGGTTCTACCGCAAAAGGAATTTGTTATTTGGCTTTTGAAGAAGATAACGAAAAGGCTTTGAGCGAACTAAAAAATAAATTTCCAAATGCCTCGTTTCAAGAACAATCCAATGTTATACAACAAAATGCTTTGCAGATTTTTCAATGTGATTGGACCAATTTACCCAAAATCAAATTGCATATAAAAGGCACCGATTTTCAGTTAAAAGTTTGGGAAAGTCTATTGGGAATTCCGTTTGGGAAATTATCTACTTATGGCAAAATAGCACAAGAATTAAACAATCCGAATGCTTCCAGAGCTGTCGGAACAGCTATCGGAAATAATCCAATCGCTTTTTTGATTCCGTGTCATCGCGTTGTACAATCAACCGGAAGATTTGAAGGTTATCGCTGGGGAACAACCCGAAAAACGGCGATGATAGGTTGGGAGCAAGTACAAATTCATCAAGATATATAAAAGCAAAAATCCGCCTTCATCAGAAAACGGATTTTTTTGTTGGCCTACTAGGACTCGAACCTAGAACGACTGAACCAAAATCAGCTGTGTTACCATTACACCATAGGCCAATAAACTTGTGAGCTTAGCAAACATAGCAACTTCTGTGTTTGCGGTTGCAAATGTAATATAAAAAATATACAACACAAATCTTTATGAATAAAAAATAAAAAAAATCATTTTAACCTTTGGTAAATACCGTTTTTCAGGCTTGCATTATCCGAAAATAACCTCGAAAATCTTGTGTGTTGTGAAAAAATCAGGTAGCAAAAACCGCTTGTGATGGGCTTTTCTTTAAATTAAAACAATTTCTTATGTGCATAATCCTTAAAAAAACGTTTTCTTTGTATCTTCGAAACACAAAAAGAAAGCTAAAAACAGGATATGCAAACAATTAATTTTAAAAAGTGGAATAATATTTTAGGTTGGGTAGCCTTTGCTATTGCATTAATTACTTATACACTGACACTGGAGCCAACATTAAGTTTTTGGGATGCGGGTGAATATATCTCAACTTCTACCAAATTACAAGTAGGTCATCCGCCTGGTGCACCGCTTTATCAAATGTTGGCAGCATTTTTTTCTATGTTTGCTGGTAGCTCAGAAAATATTGCTTTTGCCGTAAATATGTTGGCAGCAGTTTCGAGCGCATTTGCTATTTTGTTTATGTTTTGGAGTAGTACCAATATCCTCGAAAAAGTAGTCAAAACCTATAAAGAAATCAACAAAAATACAGCCTATGCTATTTTAGGAAGTTCTTTTATTGGAGCTTTGACCTTTGCTTTTTCCGATACTTTTTGGTTTAGTGCTGTTGAAGCAGAGGTTTATGCAACAGCAACCATGATGATTGCTTTGTTGTTGTGGTTGGGCTTGCGTTGGGTAGATGATATCAACGAAGCTCGCGGAAACAAATGGCTTTTAGCGATTGCTTTGGTGGTTGGTATGTCGTTTGGTGTGCATTTTATGGCTTTGCTGACCATTCCGTCCATTGGATTTTTATATTATTTTAAAAAATATCAAAAAGTAACAATTACTAATTTTATCGTAGCTAACGTCGTTGTTGTTGCTATTTTGTTTTTTACGTTCATGTTTATGTTACCATGGACGATGCAATATTTCGGTAAATTCGAGATTTTTGCAGTCAATTCCTTAGGCTTACCATTCAATTCTGGAACGATTTTAGCTTTTGTTTTTATCGTAGCTTTTTTTGTTTTTGGGTTGAGATATACCAAACAAAAAGAAAAACATACAGCTAACACGATTATTCTCAGTATGTTGTTTGTTTTTATCGGTTTTTCTTGCTGGTTGATGTTACCTATCAGAGCCAATTCAGATATTACGATTAACGAAAATAAACCATCAGATGCGGCAGAATTATTGGCTTATTATAACCGTGAGCAATATGGTTCTCGTTCGTTGTTTTACGACACTTATTTTACCACAGCTTATCGCCAAGAATTGGATAAAAACCAACCTTATGTTGATGAAAAACCAAACTACGAAAGAGATACCGTTTCCGGAAAATATGTGATTGTGAATCAATACAAAAAAGCGGAGCAAAATGTGTCGAGCGAACTCAAAGGTTTCTTGCCAAGAATGTACAGCACAGATGGTTCTCATCCACTAAATTATATGGCATATACCGAGCCATTGGATTTTAAAATCAAACCGCAATATGCCGGCGACCAGCAATTGCAACAAATGGCTTATGATTTGAAAATGATGCTCGAATCGGGCGATATTTCTTTAGAAAGATACGAACGAGACTTTTTGCAAAATCCAGAGTTTAGCGAATATTTTGAAATACAAAACCCGACTTTTGCTAATAACATGAAATTCATGTTTGAATATCAATTTGGCTATATGTATTGGAGATATTTGATGTGGAATTTTTCTGGTCGTCAGAACGACATTCAAGGAAATAATGACAGAATGAACGGAAATTGGGTAACCGGAATTACATTTTTGGATGAATTCCGATTGGGTTCACAAAAAAATCTTCCGTCTGATGTGTTGAATAACAAAGGACGAAATCATTATTATATGTTGCCATTCATACTCGGATTGATTGGCGTGATATTTCATTTCCGACGCGATAAAAAAACGTTTTATGTCTTATTGGCATTGTTCTTATTTACCAGTTTTGCCTTAAAAATATTTTTGAACGAGCGACCTTTTGAACCTCGTGAACGAGATTATGCCGTAGTAGCTTCGTTTTTGGTATTTGCCATTTGGGTTGGTTTCGGGATTTACTCGATATATGACGAATTATCCAAACGCTTGAATGCTAAAATTGCTTTGCCATTGGTCTTGGTTCTAGGGATGTTTGCTTCGCCGATTTTGATGGCAAAAGAAAACTGGAACGACCACGACCGTTCAGAGAAATATACCGCTCTTGCTACAGCCAAAGCTTATCTCGATTCGTGCGAACCCAATGCGATTATTTTCACGATTGGCGATAACGATACATTCCCACTTTGGTATTTGCAGGAAGTAGAAGGTTACCGAACAGACGTTCGCGTGGTTTGTACTGCATTGTTACAGGCAGATTGGTACATTGACCAAATGAAAGTAAAAGCTTATGAATCTGACCCATTGAAAATCAGATTTGATCACACGCAATACAACGGAAAAAAATTGTATCAAGCTTTTGTGATGCCAGCAATTGACGAACGAATTGAATTGAATTCATTACTCGAATATATTGCGTCAGACGATCCGAGAACCAAAGTGCAAACCGAAAATAATCAGGAGTTTGTACGCATTCCGACCAACAAAGTACGCATCACAGTCGATAAAGACCAAGTGATTAAAAACAAAGTCGTTTCGGCTAAATACCAAGATGATATTGTTCCGTACATCGATTTTGATATGACAACATCTTATTTGTACAGAATGAGAATTATTATGATGGATATTATTGCTAATAATAATTGGGAGCGACCTATTTACTTTACAGGTGGAGCAATTTCAGATGAAGATTTCCTTTGGATGAAAGATTACCTGCAATTAACAGGATATGCTTATCAATTGGTACCTATAAAAACACCAAGAGATCCAAACGACCCTAATCCTTTGAATATGGGAGGAATAGATACTGACAAAATGTACGAAAATGTAATGAGCTGGGATTGGGGTAATTATGGTAGTGAAGATATTTATCACGACCCTGAAACACGCAAAAATTCGTTGTTTTTCCGCATCTATTTAGGTAGATTGAGTGAACAACTCATTGCTGAAGGCCAGCAGAAAAAAGCCAAAGATATTGTTGATACAGCCATGGATAATTTCCCGCTTGATTATTATGGAAATTATGAAACGGTTGAACCATTTGCCGAAATGTATTATGTGTTGGGCGAAAAACAAAAAGCAGATGAGATAATCACTCGTTTGACGACCAAATATGACGAACAGCTGTATTTTTATCAGTCGATGAAGCCAGATGAGCAAAATGAATATGGTTTTGAAATATTAGCCAACTTACATCGAATGGAAAACCTCATATTGATGGCAAAAGAATACGATAGCAGCATTACCTCGCCATTGGAAGCCAAATTGAAAGATTACCGCAATTATTTTGTGCGGTTTTTGCGTGCAGCAGGCGTAGATGATGAATCGCTCAAAGCACTCGAACAAGAACAAATCGAGTTAGAGCAACAATCAGATTCATTAATAGAAAAAGACAGTCTGCAAGATTATATTTTTAAGCAGATGTAACAAATTTGAGAAAATATGTTAGAAAATAAAAATCAAAAAACATCTTTAGATAAGTTGGGCGAATTTGGTCTAATCAATCATTTGACCCAACATTTTGACCCGAAAAATCCTTCAACACAAACCGCAGTTGGCGATGACGCTGCAGTGTTGGATTTCAAAAATAAAAAAACGCTCATCAGCACCGATTTGCTTATTGAAGGCGTTCATTTTGATTTGAGCTATATGCCTTTAAAACATTTGGGATACAAAGCTGTAGTCGTCAATCTTTCAGATATTTGTGCCATGAATGCAACGCCAACTCAGGTTACGGTGTCTGTGGCAATGTCAAATCGTTTTACTCTCGAAGCGATAGAAGAATTATACGCCGGAATAAAATTGGCGTGCGATCGTTATCAGGTTGATTTGGTCGGCGGAGATACTTCGTCTTCACAAACCGGTTTGATTATCAGTGTAACGGCAATAGGCGAAGCAAACAAATCAGAAGTTGTTTATCGCTCAGGAGCCAAAGACAAACAGTTAATCGTTTTGACCGGAGATATCGGTTCGGCTTATATGGGATTGCAAGTTTTGGAAAGAGAAAAACAAGTGTTTTTGGTCAATCCAAACAATCAACCCGATTTGGATATGTACAGTTATATCATCGAAAGACAGCTAAAACCCGAAGCTCGAACAGATATCAAAACATTGCTAAAAGATTTAAGCGTAAAACCTCAAGCTATGATTGATATTTCTGACGGACTGTCATCAGAGTTGTTGCATATTTGTACACAATCAGAGGTTGGATGTCAAATTTATGAAGACAAATTACCACTCGACCCAGAATTTATTAATGTTTGTGAAGAATTTAATTTAGATAGCACTACGATAGCTATCAATGGGGGAGAAGATTATGAATTACTTTTTACTATCAAAATGGAAGATTTTGATAAGATTAAAGGCAATCCAAATTTAACTGTTATCGGACATACAACCGAGCAAAATGCCGGAATGAATTTGGTTACAAGAGAAAACACACTGATTCCGCTCAAAGCACGTGGATGGAATCATTTAGGGAAGAATGAGTAAAATTAAAGAAGCCTATAAGTCAAACTTATAGGCTTTCATATATTTTTTGGGAATTACAATTAAAATTGCTCTCTTCCTGCGAAATGAAATGCAGCTTCGATTTCAGCATTTTCGTCTGAGTCTGAACCGTGAACAGCATTTTCTCCGATTGATTTTGCGTATTTTTTTCTAATTGTTCCTTCAGCAGCTTCAGCTGGATTAGTTGCTCCAATCAAGGTACGGAAATCTTCAACTGCGTTATCTTTTTCCAAGATAGCGGCAACAATTGGACCTCTTGACATAAATTCAACCAATTCTCCGTAGAATGGGCGTTCTGCGTGAACAGCGTAAAATTTCTGTGCATCAGCAACAGTAAGTTGTGTTAATTTCATCGCTATGATTCTGAAACCACCTTCAGTAATCATATTCAAAATTCCACCAATGTGTCCTGCTTCAACAGCATCAGGTTTAATCATCGTAAATGTTCTGTTTCCTGCCATTTTATAATGTTTATATTTTCGACAAAAATACTGTTTTTTGTCCAAACAACCCGAATTGATTGATTAAATTTTTACAGATTCGATTTTACAATAAATCTTTTATTTTGTCGGTCAAATTCGATGTCGTTGACATCAAAAAAGTAATCAAAAACTTGTTCTTGAATGAGTTTTTCTGCCGTATTATGCACAATTTGTTTAGAACTAAGTACAATCAATTCATCGCTGAATTGTATCGCCAAATCCAAATCGTGTGTAGAGTAAATGACCGTTTTTCCTAATGCTGACATTTTTTTAACGAGTTTTTGAAATTGAATTTTGTTGTAAAAATCTAAATGTGTTGTCGGTTCGTCCATTAAAATCAGCGGCGTGTCTTGTGCAATAGCTCTGGCGATAAAAACTTTTTGTTTTTGTCCATCGCTCAGTTCGGCAATATTTTTGTTTGCCCAATTTTGTACGCCGGTTACCTCCATCGCCGCTTCCACTTTTTCATAGTCTTCTTGGTTTAATGTTCCCAACCAATTGGTATAAGGTTGTCTGCCCAAACTGATGAGTTCTTTTACCGTGATATTTTGATAAAGAGATTTTTCTGTCAATACAATAGCACACTTCTTTGCCCAATCAATCGGGTTGAAAGCAGAAACATTTGAACCTTCTATTTTAATATTTCCAGAAATAGGTGGAATTAGACCTGCGATGGTTTGAAGTAAAGTAGATTTTCCGATACCATTTGTCCCGACCAAAGCGATAAGTTTTCCATAACCAATTTGCAAATTAATATCCCGCTGAATAGGTGAATCATCTACGTTTTTTTTATGTCCGATACTCAGATTATTTGTTTCGATTAACATTTTTTTGCCGAATAATTTGTGATATATAATAATTTTTGTATTTTTAACAAAACTTTAAAACCCATATTATGATTAAATTAACTCGTAACACTGGATTTTTCTTGGCTTTGATGTTTGTTACATCATCGTTTTTATCTTCTTGTAAAGATAATCAATCTGAAAAAAAGGAAAACGTTTTGTCTGAAACTTCGTCTAATTTTTCTCCAAAAGACATTGAATTGGTTGTTTATCTTTATCAGTTTTCCAATTTTGATTCCAAAGCACTGCAGATATGGACAGAAAAATCGGAAGATGAAAATTTGAAGTCTTATGCGGAAGAGCAATTGAAAATTACCAACAAAAATAAAGCTCAGATAGAAGCAATTGCAGCTGACAATGGTATCAAATTACCGACAGAGCCTTTTCCGGAGTATGAACGCGAACTTTATAAGTATTCTACCGGAGGTCGCGGAGAATACGATAAGGTTTTTATGCAAAATTACCTTACGGTTTGTGAGAATTTCAATGATTCGGTTAATAAGATTATTCTGAATCAGCCTAGTGAGGAGATAAAGCAATTGTCGCAAAAATCTTTTAGTGATATTAGTACGCGAATATTAGAAATGATTGAGATGAATAGGGATTGGATGGAAAACGAATAGAGCAAGGTCGTTTTTCTCGTTTTCATTAGACTTCGTATCTTTGGTATTATTTTTAGAATTATGACAAATAAAAATATGTTTCAAGATACGGAGTATTTGGCTTATTTAGAAACCTTTCTGACTGCCAACCGACAAGAGCGTTTTCCGGATATTTTGCAAAACCGTACCAGACATTTTACCATCGCGGTAGAAGACGTTTATCAATTGCACAATACTAGTGCAGTGATGCGTAGTTGTGAGGTTTTTGGCGTACAAGATTTACATGTAATAGAAGAGCGTTTCGGCAAGCGAATTGATAAAGAAATAGCGATGGGTGCAGAAAAGTGGGTCGATATTCATCGTTATCAAAATAATGAAAGCTGTATAGAAAGTTTGAGAAGCAAAGGTTATCGAATTGTAGCTACTTCGCCACATTTTGATGCGTGTACATTGGCAAATTTTGATATTAGCCAACCAGCTGCTATCTTTTTTGGTACAGAAAAAACAGGGCTTTCTGAAGAAATTCTTCAACAAGCCGATGACTTTATTAAAATACCAATGGTTGGATTTACAGAGAGCTTGAATATTTCTGTTTCTGCAGCTATCGTTATACAGGATATTACCGAACGTTTGAGAAAATCTGATATAGATTGGCGATTGTCAGGCAGTGAAATTTTAGAAAAACGCATCGATTGGAGTCGTAAATCAATTAAAGATATTGACTTTGTTACCAAGAGATTTTATCAGAAATAAAAAAACGGTTTTCATTACAAAAACCGTTTTTTTTATACGTGCAAATAATCTATTCAAATTGTGCAAATTCAATATCCAATCTTCCGGAATTGAATATTTGTCCGGTTTTTGTTTCTTCTGCAGGAATGCTTATTCCTGAAATATTTGTGCCTACAAATCCTTTCACGGCCGCATTATGGACATAATCCTCTACAACGCTTTCGCCTCCAAAAAACGGTGTACTGTTGTGTTGTGGATAAACCAAACCGTTTTCAACAACATAAACCATATAAGTGAGCGGTTCGTTATAATCTTGGTTAAATTTGAAAGAAACATTGACAGTTCCGTTCGTTTCTCCTAGATCAGAATCTATTCTGATACCAACCGGAGAGGATTCTTGCACTAAATCAAGTGCTTGTTGTACATCGTACATTTGTCCGTCTCTTTCCCACATCTCTACTCGGTCTAGCGTAGAAAAAGGATAAGCAGCAAACTCTGGGTTTGGATGTACTTTTTGAGCTAATATTCCGTGCAGCTCAGTTTCGTATGGTTTAAAAGCAAAAGGGTCGCTACCACCGCTATCGTTGTGGTACGCCACAGTAACAAAATCATCATGGTGTTCTGGTTCTAATTCTTCTTCGATTGTATATGTAACACGAGGACAGTTTACGCACCAAGCTCCTGTGAAATCTTCAATCAAAACGCGGTGTTTGAAATTTTCGCCGACCATTTCATAGTCTTTTTCTGTGCCTGCTTCTGCTTCTTGTACATTAATGGCGTTGCCATCACCATCAAAAATAGCGACAACCACTCTAGTCGTTCTGTTTTCTCCACCAATAGCATCAACGGTGTCATCCACTAACGGATTACAAGAAGTGAGTAAGGAAATCAAGGCTATGGAGGCCAATAAAAAAGGTTTTTTCATAATTTAAAACTATATTTTTCGATTATCAAATTTTAGAGACGACTAATTTATCATTTAAATTTTGAACTAAAAAATATTTTTTTTGAAATAAACTTCATAAGTTTGTTAAACTAAAATTAAATAAAATATAATCAAAATGACGAAAGTATTATCAATTATCGCATTTGTGTGTTTCAGCTTGTCTGTTTCGGCACAAGGAAAGTTACCAAATGTAACCTTAAAAGATTTAAAAGGGAAAACTGTAAATATCGCTAAATATGGCCAAGCAGACAAACCGGTTATCGTAAGTTTTTGGGCAACATGGTGCGGGCCGTGTTTAAAAGAGCTTGGAGCCATCAACAAAGTATATGACCAATGGCAAAAAGAAACAGGCGTTGAATTGGTAGCTGTATCAATAGATGATTCGAGAACTCGCTCAAGAGTAAAACCTTTGATTAACGGAAAAGCATGGGATTATACTATTCTTCTAGATGAAAATCAGGAATTAAAAAGAGCTATGAATGTTGTAAATCCGCCATATACAGTAGTTGTTTATAAAGGAGAAATCGTTTATTCTCACTCAGGATATACACCGGGAGCAGAAAATGAGTTATATAAGGAACTGAAAAAAGCTGTTGGAAAATAAAAAATGAAAAATTACAATAAGTTTCTGATAGCAGCTTTGTCTTTAATGGGATACACTGCAACTGCTCAGATTAACGTCGGGATAGAATCCAATTCTCAGTATTATATAGAAGATGCTCAGATAAAATTCAAAGACCAGGAAACGAAAGATAATCCTTTCCGTTCTAATAACTATGTCAAAATAGACTATTTTAAAGGAAAGTTTGAGGCTGGTTTGCAAATGGAAGGTTATTTGCCTTATGCCATACTTAATTATTCTCCTAACCTCGAAGGAGTAAATGTCGGGACAGTTTATGCCAGATATAATGACTTCGACAATGGTATCGATGTGACTGTCGGGCACTTTTACGAGCAATTCGGGAGCGGATTAGTTTTGCGTTCTTGGGAAGACCGAGCTTTAGGAATCAATAACGCTATTTTTGGAGGCCGCGTGAAATATAGCCCACATTCTTCCACACAAATAACATTATTGGGAGGAAAACAACGAATCGGAATGGGATTTGATTTGTCCGACGGAATGATTTACGGTGCCGATGCCGAAGTAGATTTGTCAAACCTGATGGATAAAGATTATCTGTTGAAATTCGGAGCAAGTTTCGTTGGTCGTCATCAGAAATTGGACGATTATCCTGACGTTGAACCAAATACCAATATGTTATCTACACGTTTAGAATATGCCGGAAATAAATTTTCGATAGGAGGAGAATACGTTTATAAAACAGAAGATATTGTTGCTACTCCGGAAGGATTGTATCCGCAATATAAAAAAGGCGGAAATGCTGTTGCATTGAATTTAGGTTATAATGTTTCTGGATTTGGGGTAAATGTCAATTTGCGTAGAATGGAAAACATGGATTTCTATTCAGAACGACAATTGCAAGGAAATACCTTCAATTACGGAATGATTAACTATGTACCAGCTTTGACCAAACAATATGATTTTGCCTTACAAAATATTTATGTTTACCAAGCACAAGGCAAATACGATATATTCAATTTGTACAAATTAGGCGAAATCGGAGGGCAATTCGATATTTATTATGAAGCCCCGGAAGGTACGTTTTTCGGAGGAAAATATGGAGCTAATTTTATTTTGAACGGTTCATATTGGGCAGGACTCGAAACTGAATTACAGGAAGATAGAAGCTTGAAATCAACCGGATTTTTTGACGACGGACAAAAATATTATTCCGATTTAGGATTGGAATATCGCAGAAAATGGTCTGAACGTTTCTCATCTATTTTTATGTATATCAACCAATATTACAATCAAGGATATTTGGAGGAAAAAAATAATGGTTATGTCAAAGCAAATACTGTTGCAGCCGAAGGATTGTATTTCTTGAAACCAACAAGTTCAATTCGACTAGAATTGCAACACCAATGGGCGGATGCTTATCACAAAAATTGGGCAGGGGCCACGCTGGAATATGCACCAAACAGCAATTGGTCGTTTTTTGCCAATGACATATACAATTATGGCAACGACAAAAATAGTAAACGAATCCACTATTTCAGTTACGGCTTGAGCTACTCCAAAGGACGTACTCGCATTGCAGCGACTTATGGACGTCAGCGAGGTGGATTGATATGTGTAGGTGGAGTTTGTCGGGAAGTGCCTGAAGCCAACGGAATAACTTTAAATATTACCACTAATTTTTAAAATCAAATCGGCCTTAGGGTCGATTTTTTTATGATGAAGAAATATAATTTTTGTGCAGGCCCTGCAACACTTAGCTCAGAAATATACGAGCAAGCAGCCAAAGCCCTAATTGATTTTAATCAAACAGGCTTGTCCATATTAGAAATATCCCATCGAAGTGAGGTTTTTTCTTCCATTTTGGCAGATTGCAAACAATGGATACTCGAACTGCTTTCGCTTGATAGCAAAGATTATCACGTGCTTTTTTTGCATGGCAGTGCCAGTATGGAGTTTGCCAGGATACCTCTCAATTTTCTTAAAACCAAAGCCGGATACATCGATACCGGTGTATGGGCACAAAAGGCAATTAACGAAGCCCAAAAAGTCGGGCAAGTTGGGGTTTTAGCTTCCAGCAAAGATAAAAATTATAGCTACATTCCTCTCAAATATAACTTGCCAGAGCTGCTCGATTATCTGCATTTTACGAGTAATAATACTATTTATGGCACACAGATGAATGTGTTTCCGAAAACAGATACACCATTGGTTTGTGATATGAGCTCCGATATTTTTTCTCGACAGCTCGACTTCCATCAATTTGATGTCATCTATGCCGGTGCACAGAAAAACATCAGTACTTCTGGCTTATCAGTTGTGATTATCCGGAAAAGCAGGCTACAAGAAAATGATAATATCCCTAATATTCTCAATTACCAGCAGCATATTAGCCATGATGGACTGTATCATACACCGCCAATTTTTGCCGTCTATGTTACTTGGCTAAATTTACAATGGCTAAAACAGCAAGGTGGAGTAGAGGCAATCGAAAAGATAAATCGGCAAAAGGCAGCTCTGTTGTATGATGAAATTGACAATAATTCTTTACTTTATGGCACAGCCAATAAGCCAGACCGCTCCATGATGAACGTTTGCTTCCGATTGGTCGATGAAAGTTTATCTGCTCAATTTGACCAATTTATCGAAAGTAAAAACATTACCGGAATTCAAGGGCATCGTTATGTTGGTGGTTATCGAGTATCACTCTATAATGCTGTTACCTTATCTGATGTGGAATATTTGATAACGTGCTTGAAAGAGTTTGAAAATGAGATAGATAGAAGATGATGTGTCGTCATCTTGAATGGGTTTAATCCTTACTTAGATACTAATATTGTTTCTTCTTCTTTATTCAACTGATGTAAATACTGTGATGGGGATTGATTTTGATGTTTATTAAAAGCAATGGAAAAAC
>DATGOD010000010.1:0-3368 GCA_035306305.1 Flavobacterium sp. | reverse complement strand
CGCCCGAATTAGCATCTACATAATAGTTTTTCAATCCCAAGAAAACTTTTTTCACAACGTGATGTGCTAATTCATTATCCTCGATTTTCTTATAAATAATCGTTTCTATTTTTGGATTAGCAATATCTTCTCGACCAATTTTTTCTTGAGATTGTACAATATTCATCACTTTTTCATCAGACAGCAATCCGTTCACTTCCAAATCGGCAACCTTAGTAATTTGTCCGTTAATCGACTTAACCACACCGTTTTTGCTATGCACCATAATCAATTCGCCCTCAACCGGAACTCCTTTATACTTATGTTGATACGTTTGGTGATTCATGCCAATATTGTCTTGGTAATCTCTCAACTGCACAAACTCATGTTCGCTTTTGTCTAAATCAAAAATAGTATGAAATTCGTTTGCCAACATTTCCGGAGAAATATTATAGGCAGACAAATTTTCATAAAAAGTACCTTGAACATTTTGTATAACGACTTTAGGTAATTTATCATTTTGCAAATTCAGCTCTACAAAACTTAAATTTTTCTCGAATGTTACATCCGAATTGACTGCAAAGGAAGTCGTCGTTGTTAATCCTAATACAAATAGAATGGACAACGACTTTAAAAGAATTTTGTTATTTTTCATTTAATACTGATTTATTTATTTTTCCGTTTAAAGTAGTTAAAATGTCTTTGCTTTAAACACATCAAACCGTAAGTTTTTGCTGACGAAAAGCGTCTTCCTCGTTACTTTCGATTCCTAAGGCTTTATAGATATAATAAAAAGTAGATAAAATTTCGGGTTTTCCATCGATGATAGCTACATCATGTTCAAAATGTGCTGAAGGTAAACCGTCGCGAGTTACGATTGTCCAACCGTCTTTCAACTTCTTGATTTCCTTTTTCCCCATATTAATCATAGGTTCAATGGCTACAGTCATCCCTTCTACGAATTTTTTTCCTCGTCCTCTTCGTCCATAATTTGGCATATTGGGTTCTTCGTGCATTTTTCTCCCTAAACCATGTCCTACCAATTCTCGAACAACGCTATACCCTCTTTCTTCTGCATAAGACTGAATCGCATAACCCACATCGCCTACTCGATTTCCGGTTTTAAATTCACCTATTCCAACATACAAAGACTCTTTGGTGGCTTGTAATAATTTTTTCGTTTCCGGCTCTACTTCTCCAATTTCAAATGTATAAGCATGATCTCCGTAATATTCGTGTACAATAGCTCCCAAATCTGCCGACAAAATATCACCTTCTTCCAAAGGTCTGTCGGTGGGCAAGCCGTGAACAATTTGCTCATTCACACTTGTCAGCAAAGTACATGGACAGCCGTATAATCCTAAAAAACCAGGCACTCCGCCATGATCTCTGATGTATTGTTCTGCCAACTGGTCTAATTTCAGAGTCGTAACTCCGGGTTTAATTTCTGATGCTAACATTCCTAATGTTTTACTGACCAATTGTGCAGCTTCGCGCATCAACTCTATTTCTTCTCTTGTTTTTACTATTATTGAACTCATCGAATTGATTATTTTTCGGTTAATTGATACATTTTTTGCATGATTTCTTCCGTATCCCATTTTTGTTTTATATCCGGAATCGCCATAATTTCATTCATTACATTGCGCTGCATATCTCCAATAGCCAACGCCTCGGTATATGGTCGCAAACTGAAAGTTACCCGGTCGTACAACGGCAACCAGCGATCTGGATAAAGTGTAGTAAATTTGGCTTCTATTTTCTTTTGCAACAAAAACATTTCATCGGCTGTTTTGGTGCTCATCTCAACAAAATTTCGGAACGACAACTCTGAAATAGCTTCAGCATTTGGTTGTCGGATGGCTTCATAATTCTGAAATACAGCCAACCAATCGTCTCCATATTTTTTAATTTGTCGATACATTTCTGTAATATCTTCAAAACCAGCATTCATTCCTTGCCCATAAAACGGCACCATCGCGTGAGCTGCATCGCCAAGCAAGGCAACTTTGTCTTGATAAGTCCACGGGAAACATTTTGTAGTTACCAACGAACTTGTCGGATTTTTAAAATAATCTATCAACAAATTCGGAATCAACTCTCTGGTATCCGGAAAATAAGTATCGAAGAATTTTTGTAATTTTTCTTCTGTGTTGATATTTTCAAAAGATATTTCTCCTTCAAATGGCATAAACAAAGTACAAGTAAATGAACCGTCTTCATTGGGCAAGGCAATCAACATAAAATCTCCGTGTGGCCAGATATGGAAAGAGTTTTTATCTATTTTATGCGTGCCGTCTGCATTAGCCGGAATCCGTAATTCTTTATATCCGAGTGGTAAAAAATATTGCGAATAATTAAATCTATTTTGTTTTTGCATTCGAGCTCTTATCTTTGAAAAAGCTCCGTCTGCTCCGAATATTTTGCCAAATTGCACTTCTTCCCAATCACCTCGTTCAGATTCTCCAACAAACAAACTTGGCTTGGACAAATCAATATCCCAAATTTTGTGTTCAAACTTAAATTCTACGCCAAACTCCTCTGCAATGTCCACCATAACACGGTTTAATCCACCACGCGAAATCGAATAGATACTTTCACCGTTTATGCCATATCTTTGATGTGTTACACTTCTGTCGGGTTTATGAATCGCACGTTTATTCATCGGAATAGCCAACTCACGAATTCTGTCGCCTATGCCAATATCATCCAAAGTTTTCCAGCCTCTTGTAGATATGGCCAAATTAATTGACTTTCCTGAAAATTCTATTTTCCTAATGTCTTCGCTTTTATCAAAAACCTGAACCTTATGCCCGATTTTCTTTAAGTATATAGCCAACAATGTACCTACCAAACCAGCACCCGCAACAGCTATATGTGAACTTTTTTGCATTATTACAGAAGTTAAAACTTATTAAAGATGCAAAGTTAGCGATTTTTGCTAACTTAGCTGATATCAAACATGATGTAATGGATATAAAAACCTTAATTCTGTTTACCTGACTTTACTTTTCACAGCATTTTCAATAACTTTACCATCAAAAATTGATTTATAGATTTTATATACAATAAAAAATATTAATTAGGATTTGAGAGTAAGTTACATAATGCGTTTAAATGATTTTTATACTATTAGAGATATTTATAGCATATAATAAATAAAACACAGTTATAACAAAAAAAAAGAGGATTACTAAAATAGTAATCCTCTTTCAAAAACAAGGCGTTGACCCGAGCTTGCGAACTGCACACCTATAAAAAAAGAAAACCCAATCTTTTCAGATTGGGTTTTACTAAAAAAACAAGGCGGCGACATACTCTCCCGCATGGTATTGCAGTACCATCTGCGCAATCGGGCTTAACTTCTCTGTGCGGAATGGGAAGAGGTG
>DATGOD010000009.1:0-2976 GCA_035306305.1 Flavobacterium sp. | reverse complement strand
TTATTGCTCACGACGTTTTGCACGGCACTTTTCATATTGAAAAAGGCATATTGTTTACAGCAAAAGAAGCATTGGTACGCCCTGGAAAAGCAGCTTTGGATTATATTGCCGGCAAACGAATCAAATATTACAACGTGTTTTATCTCATTCTGATAACCATCGGGTTGATGTTATTTATCCGACATTTTTACAGCGAAATTCTTATTGAGCGAGGAATAACTCATCTTGAAGATACTTCACATTTGAATGAAGCCAGTAAAAAAATGAATGAAATAGTCTCTCAAAAAAACAAAATCATCATTTTTCTTTTTGTTCCTTTAGCAGCCATAAACAGTTTTATGTTATTCAGACGAAAACGACTAAACTTGAGTGAACATGCTATCATAGCCGGAATGATATTGTTGGGAATATTATTGATATCAACTTTTGGAAACATCTTTTTTTATTTTAATCTGATTGTTGATTTCAGCGATTCTTTTTCCGCTTGGGCCAGTACTTTTATCATAGCACTTACTTTTCTCTATATCGGTTATGGATATTGGAACGCTTTTGCCCGCGAATATTCCAAATTGGGCATGTTATACAGAATAATTTTATTTTTCACCATATTGTTTGTAGAAACATTTATCTTGCTCTTGTTGATGATAGGTTTTGTAACAAATTGGCAATTCGGAGTAATTGAATTTAATCCATTCTGATGCCGTCTGTTCTAATTTTGAGTATTTCTACCAAGATTTCTTTAACGAATAAGTAAGAACACAACTTTGCCAACCTCACAAAAAAATATGTATTTTTGTTTTCAAAAATTTCAATTTATGTACAAACAAATTTTAGCCTTAGTATTTTCGCTTTTATTTACAACGGTTTACGCACAATCTTCAGACGAAGTTTTGCTGACCATCAATGACCACAATTATTCTGTGGGCGAGTTTGAGCGGATATACACCAAAAACCTCAATTTGCTCAAAGACGAAAGTCAAAAAGATTTGGACAATTACATGGATTTGTATGTACTTTATCAACTCAAAGTGCAAAAAGCCTATTCCTTAGGATTAGATGAAAAAGAGAGCTACAAAGAAGAGCTAGCCAAACATCGTCGAGAATTGGCAGAAAAATATTTCACCGACGAAAAACAATTAGACAAATTAGTCAAAGAAGCTTTCGACCGTTCGGCATTTGAACGCGAAGCTTCGCACATTCTCTTTCGCATAGACCAATATGCGTCGCCACAAGACACTTTAAAAGCTTATCAAAAAGCGATGGAAGTGTACGAAAAAGCTCAATCTGGAACTGATTTTGGCGAATTGGCAGTCGAATATTCCGAAGATCCTTCGGCAAAACAAAACAAAGGTTATTTGGGATATTTCACCGTTTTCAGAATGGTTTATCCGTTTGAAAGTGCTGCTTTTGAAACGTCTGTCGGAGAAGTTTCCAAACCGGTTCGCTCACGCTTTGGCTATCACATCATCAAAGTTACCGACGAAAAACCGATTCGTTATTTCCGTTCGATTTCGCTGATTCGAATCAACGAAGCTGATTTTGCCGATGCCAATCAAGCTGAGGAAATGATTAACAAAGCTTATAGCGAATTGAAACAAGGCAAACCGATTGAAGAAGTGTCGGAACACTATGTATATGGAGCGAAAAACGGTTTTAGAAAAATCGAGAAATTTTATCCCGGTTCGTTGAGTGTACAAGGACTTGATGACAAAGTTTATGAAATGATCGAAGGAGAATTTACCCAACCTTTTTCTGACAAAGGTTCGTGGTATATTGTACAATTAGACAAAATTTTGCCGATGCCAACTTACGAAGAATCGTATGCAAACATTCGCCGACGTGTGATTTCTGATTCACGTGCACAGATATTGAAAAAAGATTTGAACAAACATTTACAAGAAAAATATCAATTTGCGCCAAATCAAAATGCTTTGCAATCGGTCTTTAATCTTTATAAAGGACAAAACAATAGCGAAGATTGGACATTGCCAACTCCGAAAAACGCTAACGAAACCATTGCAACCTATGATGGCGGGCAATTTACTGCCGGAGAATTGAGCGATTTCTTGAACAAAAGATTAGGTTTAAAAGCTGATTTTACCATCAGCGAAACTTATCTGAACAACGAATGGGAAGAATTTGTTTCGTACAATTTGAAGAAAAAATATGACGAAAATCTGGAAAATATGTATCCAGAATTCAAATATACCGTGCAAGAATACCGAGAAGGTTTGTTGTTATTTGACTTGATGGAGCAAGAAATTTGGACCAAAGCCAAGCAAGATACGATTGCCCAACAAACGTATTTTCAAACTCATGCAGAAAAATACGAAGAACCGGCAAAAATCGTTGGAGCTTTGATGATTTACGATACCGAGAAACAAGCCGAAAAAGCGATGAATCTTTATCAAAAAAATCAGTCGTATGAAAAAACTGTCGAAAAAATTCAGCCGGAAAGTTGGTACAAAGGCGATATGGCAGAAACAGACGAACGTTTGAAAAACAGTAAAGATTACGAAGAAAACACTGTTCAAGTGTTTCCGGTAAAAAGCAAATTTGCTTTGTTGATTGTAGAAGATTACGTTCCGGCAAAAATTCCGGATTGGAAAGAAGTCGAAAATAATGTGACGTATGATTATCAAAATTTCTACGAAACAGAATGGAATGCCGAATTAAAACAAAATGCGAAAATCGTTATCAATCAATCGGCTTTTGACAAATTGAAACAAAAGTATCAGCAGTAATTTTCAATGAGACAATTAGTCAATGAAGTAATTAGCGAATACCTAAATCATAAAAAAGCGAAGAAAGTCAATATTCTTCGCTTTTTTCATGTTCAATTTTTGACGAGTAAAATCCAATCATTGTCCAGATATTTATAGCCAATATCGTACACAAACCGATATTCTGCTCCGTTTTTATACACTTTGAAATGGGTAAAATAATTAAAATCAAATCCTTCGTTAGACAATTTTT
>DATGOD010000008.1:0-2030 GCA_035306305.1 Flavobacterium sp. | reverse complement strand
CAGTGAAATCATCTATTCTACGCTTATGATGAATGATGGCTTCATTGCACCAAACATCAATTTTGAAACACCCGACGAACATTCCACTAAATTGAATATTGTTAAAGAAACATTAAATCAAGATTTTGACGTATATTTGTCGAATTCTTTTGGATTTGGTGGAACAAATTCGGCAGTTATCGTAAAAAAGTATAAATAATTAATTCAACCACATAGAAAAAAGCCTATGTTTCTATGTGGTTTATTATAAAAAAATAAAAACACAATGAATATTGAGGCAATTACAGATAAAATCAATGAAATTCTTGTAGAAGAATTTGAGGTGGAGGAAGATGTAATCGAACCTAATAAAAACTTAAGAGAAACGCTGGATTTAGACAGCTTGGATTACGTGGATTTGGTGGTAATCATAGAATCCAATTTCGGAGTACGTCTGGTAGAAGCTGATTTCGCAGGTATTGTTACCTTTCAGGATTTTTATACCCTTATAGATAATAAAATTACTGCAAAAAACGCTTAAAAATGAGCCGGTGGAATGGTAAATCAAAAGGAACATTATTAGGCTACAAGATTTTTGTGTATTGCATAAAAAAGCTGGGAATACGCAGTGCATACAGTGTACTGGTATTGGTGGCTTTTTATTATTTTATCGCCTACCCTGCTTCGTTTCGGGCAATGTTTTACTATTTTCGCAACCGACAGCAATTTTCGTTTTTTAAGGCATTTTTCGCTGTTTACAGAAGTTATTTTGTCTTCGGGCAAACGTTGATTGACAAAGTAGCGATTTCAGCAGGTTTACGCAATAAATTTACCTTTGATTTTGACGGAATCGATATTTTGAAACAGTTACTCAGCGAAAAAAGAGGCGGAATTTTAATCAGTGCACACATCGGAAATTTTGAAATTGCCGAAAAGTTTTTTGCCGAAATTGATTTGGAATCACAGATTCATATCGTAACGGTGGACAGTGAACGCTCGGTTATTAAAGAATATCTGGAATCTTTGAACAAAGACAAACCTAATGTAAGTTTCATCTATATCAAAGAGGATTTATCGCATATTTTTGAAATCAACGATGCGTTGTCCAAAAATCATTTAATTTGCTTTACAGGCGACCGTTATTTTGAACATACCAAAACGATGAAAGCTCCGTTGCTTGGAAAAGAAGCCTTGTTTCCCGCAGGCACGTTTTTAATTGCTTCGCGTCTGAAAGCTCCGATTGCGTTTGTTTATGTGATGAAAGAATCCAATCTGCATTATCATTTGTACACGCGCAGAGCACCCGAAATCAAGCATCGCGATGCACAGGCGGTTTTGCAGGCATACACGCAAAGCGTTGAAATGATGCTGAAACGCTATCCCTACCAATGGTTTAATTATTATGATTTTTGGAACAGGAACAGCTGACAGTTTTCAGAAATCAGCATACAGTTTGTCATTGGAATGCAGCTTAGTAAAATGACGTGGCAATCTAAATAAGTTCCTTCTATGTTTGCAAAGTTTACAACTAAAAAAGTTTTTTTAGTTGAAACTCTTTAGAAATAATTTTGGATCGAAAACAGCTAATATAGTTTGACTGAAATCTTTGATATTTCTTGTAACAATACAATTCATTCCGTTGGTTTCAGCTACTGCTATTTGGACAGCATCTTCAAAATCAGCTGCTTTGGAAACCAATGCCAGATCAATTACTTTTTCATTGACCGGAAGTATCGTAACAAGCGTTTTAAACTGAATAAGATGTTTCACAGTATCTTGTTTGCTATGATATTTGTTTAGAAAATAAGCAATAGTCGTAAAGGAATCTGCCGAAATATAAAGCTCAAAACAACCTTTATCCGATAGCGAAAAAAGTTTTTCAGCATCAGCAAAAAATGGTTCTCTTCGTGTGAGGAGGTCTAAAACAATATTTGTGTCGATAAAAACTTTTGCAGGAAATGTCATTACAAATATTTTTTATCCAAATAATCATAGTATTCTTTTTCGTTAAGGTCAGCCGGAAGTATTCCCGAAAGAGATTTTACCAAAGG
>DATGOD010000007.1:0-7697 GCA_035306305.1 Flavobacterium sp. | reverse complement strand
CGTGTTCATCGTAACATTACCAATGTTCAAACTTAAATCAAACTCCCCGGAACCGCCTGTACCTGACACCTCACACCCGTACAACGGCTGTTGTAACGGATTAATCTCAGGATTGGGATAAACAAGAAGGCTGAATGAGGTCGTGGCGTAAACATTTTCTTCAGCGATATGTGTTACTCTTACCCAAATCATTTCGTCATTTTCTCCTTCATAAGCTTCAGGATTTTCTATTGGGTTGATATTCGCATTAGCATCATCCAAGCTGTTGAAATAAGCCACATCAACGATTAAATTACCATAGTACACCACATTGTCATAAGCCGTTAAGTCAAAAATATATCCTTCGCTTTCACAATGTACTATATCCTCTAACGGATTTAATTCATATATGGTAAACATTTTGGCTGTATCCCTATTATTTTCCGTTTTAATATCTATATTTTCTCCTGTAACTGTTGCCTCGTTAAGCAATATCCCTACATCGTTAAGTTCTACATAAATTTGTAACGTTGCTGATTCTCCACCGTCCATATTACCGACTTCCCAAACTCCAGTTTCCTCGTTATAAGTCCCTTGTGTGCTGGTATAAGACACAAACGTGTATCCAGAAGGTAAAATATCCATTACTTCTACGCCGGTATCAGCAATTCCTTCTTCATTTGTAACCGTAATTTCAAAATAGAAATTCCCATCTTCTTCCTGAGAAGCTGTTTTAGTTATAGATAAATCTGTACAAGGAATTACTTCTACATATAATGGTGTGGAAATTGTTGTTTCACCGCAATCTCTCGTACCTCTAACTGAATAGTTACCACTTTCGAGAGCTATGTACGTACTTTCTGTTGCTCCTTCAATAAGTTCTCCTTCAAAATACCATTGGTAAGGCTCCATATCTGCAGTGGTTTCTAAGGTAACTCCACAGCCTTCCTGAGCATCTGGAATAAAGGGTTGATCCGGTGCATCACTAAATGCTGAGAAGAACCCTGACATAGAGAAACCGACGCCTTGTTGGACTATACTTGTCGTCAGTCGTCCTGACGAAGTAATAATAATTTCATTCGGATTTTGAATGGAGGTGTTATCAAAACGAATCATGTAAAATCCGGTTGTTCCCATTTGTATCCTCGGCTGCCCTGTCAATGTTTCTATATTTTCATTATTGAGATATACCGGAGTAGTTGCAGATTCAATCAAAATAAATCCAAAGTAAGGTAAGTTATCTCCTGAATAATCAATAAACTTTCTTGTTCTCATATCAGAAGCTCCTGCACATCCACCAATAGGTAAAACAGTTGAAATATCGGTTTCACATGCTACAGCAGTACCTGAATATACTACAATTGGGTTATTAGATTCTATTAAACTAGAGGAATATTGGGTAGCAGCATCTCCATGATGAAAAGTATAATAATCACCTGCATTAAGTATAGTGGCAGGTGTATCTGTTCCAATAAATGCTCCTGCCGCGTTAAAATTGCTGATGGTTACTTCTGTGCCGTCTTCTGCTGCGACAATCGTGGTTTGTTCAGGATGGTTTGCTCCAGTTCCGGCTTGACCACTCCCTCTGACAACAGCAAATTGCGTTCCCAAAACATTATTGGGAGCTATTTGGTCGAATGTTCCATCTTCTCCGCTACCCCCACAAGCTTGTGGCGTATCTCCGTAGCTACCTACGTTGGCCACCACCCCTTTACTGGACGTTAATAAATTGCCAACATTTGCATTGAATAATCTACTTTGTCCGGTACCTAACGTGAATTGAAAAATACCATTTAAAAATATATCTGTATCATCTTCCAAAGCCATCACAGAGTACACAGGTTGCCCTGTATTTAACCCCGTATAACTCGTCCTATAATACCCTAACCTGAATGCTAGTCCAATACCTTCATTTCCGAAACTTACTAAAGATGCATTTCCTTTAATTGTGGCATTCGTCAAACCGGGTGCATCAGAGGCTATATTTCTCAAATTAACCATTACCGGAGCAGTTGCTTCAACAATTAATCCGCGGTCATCATAAGTGGTATTAGTTTGATTACGTGTCAATGTCGATGCTGTTCCTTCAAAAATGAATGATACAGGTGAATCGGGCACAACAACAAATGTTGCCAGGAAACTCCCGTCACTTTTTGATAAAACCACGGTAACTTCATTAGGTTCTGCTGTGGAAACAACAATTTCATTCGCTTCACTCCAATATTGCCAAGGTGCTGGAGCTACATAATGTTTTTCTGCATATTGAGCAAATACATTTATCGAGGATAGCAATGCCAATAGCAACAAACAAAAAGAGTTTCTAATATACTTCATGTATTAGTTATTCAATAATTATTTTTTAATCAAATTTTCTGTTGATTTTACTCCATTCTCAAAGTTTAACTCCATCAGGTAACTACCTGCACTCAAATGTTCTATATTAATTTGTGAACCGGAAGTTTCCAGCACTTTTTGTCCGGCAAGATTAAAAATGCGGACTACTTTTACTGTTTCCTCTGATTCTATGCGAACCATATTCGACGCAGGATTAGGATAAACGGTATAATCTGTAATTTGAAAGTATTCATTATCCAAAGGAGTATGATCTGCGGAATAAATAAATGCAGACAAAAAGATTTCGTCATTATCATTAAGGAACTGCCCTGTAGGTACTGTCAATTTAAACTGATGCTCTCCGGCAGGCACATCTCCTAATTCAATAATTCTACTCGGTATCGCTGCTCCAGGACACCAATTACTTGATGACCAATCGGTTCTTGGTGGATATCCCGGTACACCACACATTAAATATATACAATTAGGCATAGTATTATATTGTCTGAAAGGTTCACAAGAAAAACCACCTGGTTTATAAGTCAGCACCTGCTCCTCATCAAAAAACACATAATGATCGCGTCTGTTATACTCTTCTCCGCCTGCATTAGCTCCATGAGCCGAAGTAATCAATTGAATATGTGCATCTGTCAAAATATCTTCATTGCTAAAATTAACTAATCTGACTGCTGTTCCCGGCACATCAGAATCGTTGGTCTTATTCATTCGCAAACGACTCCACAAAGGTTTGGGTATGTAATTTTCTGCAGGATTATCAGTGTCCACAGATGAATTTAACACTATAGTTCCGCTAAACACATCGTTTCTTTCGTTACACCCCGACACCTCTGTATTAGCCGCATACGGTACTCCAAAAAGAAAAAACTCTATCCAAACGTCATAATTTTCTCTTATTATTTCATCCTGAAACATTCCCGCCAAATGATTTAATTCATAATGATATGGTACTTCATCAGGCATCGTATTTTTATTCATAAAAGGTGTTATAAACCGACCTATTTCCATAATCTGTTTATCTTCTGATTCAATATCCTCATCTTTTGGAACAAGAGACAAGAAAACTCCTCCTTGTCGATCATAATTATCACACAAAGCTCCGATGGTTACATCTACCGAAAAAGTATCTAATATACCATCCAGTTGTTCATCAGTCAGTTTTGTTGCGTACCTCGAATTTGACATACGTACAATACCTTCCGGCGGTACCGGTTCTGTATAAGTTTCTGCGTATCCGTCGTAAAAGACAACTTCGTCAAAAATTGTTGTTGTATAATCTTGTGCGTTTGCTGTAAACGCACAAACTAAGCCCGCTAAAAAAAGTAAAATATTTTTTTTCATTCCTTTATGACATTGTAGTTAATTTGGGCTAAAATACTAAAAAACTGTTACATTGTAGCATTAGAAACACTTTTTTGTTAATTTACAACTACATGCATGTACAACAAAGACAGACTGCAACCGCTTCTTGCCCAAATTGTATGATAAAATCAATTGAAGACTCTGTTAAAATTGGGGCAGAATCCCAATCCCATTTGCTTGTGAATTCAATGTATTTCCAAGCATCAAAAAATCATATTTATCCAAAAATTGCCTATAGAACGTCCATCGATTATGAATACCTAACTAAAAAAACGCAACACCGAGAAAAAACAAAGCCGGAAGTTTAGTTTTTAGCATTGAGTAAAAAGGCATATCGAAAAAGAAAAATAATTACCTTATCTTCGCTAAAACTTTTGATTATGCCCGATTTTGAAAACAACATGGTTTCTTTAGACGAAATCCCAAAATATGAAACAGTTGGTTTTACGAACCTTCATCGAGATTATGTAAAGATTGTTCGTATGAATGCCTTGATGACCATTTTGATAGGAGTCGCTCTTTCTGTTGCACTCTTTTTTATTATCGACGAAACACACAAATATTATTTCATAGCAGGCATTTTGTTATTGGCGGTAATTATTGGTGGTTTTCCGTTGCTGACTTACAAGAAAAAGCAATACGCCTTTCGCCAACACGATGTATTATACAAAAAAGGCTTGTTGTTCAAATCCACCAATATCGTGCCGTACATTCGCTTGCAACACGTGGTTATCAAACAAGGTTGGTATGCCAAACGTTTGGGCTTGGCGGTGTTGGAATTACACACAGCGGCAAGCGACAGCGTTGATGTCGCCATTCCTGGATTGACGTTGGAAGAAGCCGAACGCTGGAAATCGTATTTGTTGAATCGTTTACAAGAATTGGAAGATGACACAGAAGCCTAAGTACGATTTTTCGCAACCCAACAAATTAGCACGTAAAGCTTTGTGGTTGGTTTTGGGCAACGCTTTGTGGAAAACGCTAAGAAGTATGTGGCCCATTTTGGCACTTTTTGTTGTTCGCCGAGATTTTTCTTCGAGAAGTTTGTGGATTTACGCATTCATTTTGGTTATTATCCTACTCAATTTTGTCCGGTTGTTGATCAACTATTTTTATTATTCGTATCAAATAACAGGCGACGAACTTATCATAAACAAAGGTTGGCTCAGCAAATCAACAACAGTTGTAAAGTTTGATAAAATCCACGAAGTCAATCTCAATCAAAAATTCATACACAAAATCGTGGGGTTGTATTTGGTGGGAATTGATACGGCAGGAACTTCCAAGACTGAAATTGAAATCAATGGAATCGACTTTAAAAAAGCGTTGGCATTAAAAGAAGTTTTAACCCAATCGACGGTTGAACATATTGAAAATACAGAAGAAAACAACTCGATTGAATCGGAGAAATCAAGGTCGGAAGAACAAATAAAAATCAGCGTGCCAAGCTTAATCAAAATTGGTTTAACACGCAATTATCTACAAACATTCGGTTTGTTGGTGGCATTTTCTTTTCAAATTATCGACCAAATAAAAGACATTTTATATACCAACGACGATGAGTACACGTTTTTGGACCAACTTTTCAGTTCGGCATCCTATGAGCAATTGATGGGTTTGGTAGGTGTTGTGTTGCTTTTGGGGATTATTATTTTTGTGGTACTTTTCAATTTAATTCGCACCTTGTTCACCTATTTTAATTATCAAATCAATATAAGAGACCATAATTTTACGGTTTCGTATGGTTTGACCGATTCGCACATCATTTCTATTCCGTCCAACAGAGTACAATTGTTTCAATTTCAACAGAATTATTTTCAGAAATTGATGAATTTGCTCGAAGTCAAGATTAAACAAATCGCATCAGAACACAATGCCAAACAGAAAAAAGGCATGATTGTTCCCGGTGCCAATCGTGCCGAAGCACATCAAATTTTTCGGGTAATTTATCAGCAAGATTTTGCCCTTCCCACACAATTTTTCAGACCACACAAACGCGTTTTGTTACTCAAATTTTTGTGGCTTTGCATTCCGGCGTTGCTGGCATTGTCGTTTTTCTATTTCAGCGAAACCATGCATTATGCTTGGATTATTCTCCCGATTTTTACCTTTGTTTATTTTTTGATTTACTGCGGATACCGAAACGAAAAACTGTATATCGCCAATGATTTGATTATTATAAAAAAAGGCATTTGGGACATTACAACTACTTGTTTGCAAATCAGCAAAATACAACAGATTAGTGTAAAGCAAAGTTATTTTCAGCAAAAAAGACAGTTGGGTTCACTAAATTTGCATACCGCAGCCGGAACCGTTAATATTTATTATTACGATTTTGATTTACTGCAAAAATTAGCCAACGAATGGCTTCACAAAATAGAAAAAAACAGATTTAGTTGGATGTGATGACTGAAAGCGATACATAAAAAATGCTGTACAGAATTGTACAGCATTTTTTCATAATGCTTAACCTTGATGAGTAGGCGGAATGTTTCTTCGTTGTTTAGATATTTTTTTTCCTCTGAAAAAGAGAAACATATTTATAAATAACATAATACCGAGATAAATGCTAAAACCTCCAACTTTGTAACTCAATTGTTCAATAAGTTGTTGTGTGCCTGCGTTGTAAGAAAAGCTCATTTCTAAAATATACAATGCAAATCCAACATTCAGCAAATAAAAGCCTATGCGGAAAAGATTATTGGTCGCTTTGGCAACATCGGGTCGGTTTTGAAAAATATCATTCATATAAACCAAGCTGTTTTTGAACAATACAAAAGCAACATAATAAGTCAGCCCTATTGCTATGGGCAAATAAATAAAATAAGCAATGACAGTTAAATTTTCCATAATATTATTGATTTAAAGATTTATTAATTTTTTTGTTTTTATTTGATAACAAATAAATGATAAACATATTATTGTAGTGCAGAGCAGCCAAAATAAGGATTAAAATTCCGGTTTTCGTAGCGATACTACTTATCATTGTCGATACATTTTTTATCGTTTCCCAATAGCTGAACTGAAGAATGGCGTAACCAATATTGAACAGATAATAAGCAATCAACAATAAGTTGTTTGTATTGTTGGTTAAATCTTCACGGTTTTGGAACAGCGACAAAATAAATATCCTTCCGTTGCGATGAAACAGTTTGCCTACCCATATAATGACATAGCAAGTAATGAGTGCGTAAATGCTGTATGAAAGGATATTGTAATTCATTACATAATCAGTTTTAATAATTTTACCAAAAGTTCACCGCGATTAGTGCTGAAAATTTTATTTGCAATCGTTTCCAACTGGTCGGTCAAAATTTGAATGTCTTTCACAGTTTGATGAAATTCTTTCCCTTCGTCCGTTTGGTCCTTTTCCGTTGCTATGGTGATGTCTTTCAAAATTTCCATTACCGGATCCAGCTCTTTTTGTTTACGCATAATAGCAATTTTCATAGCCCATTTCAGCACTTCTTTTTCGGCAATAAAATATTCTTTTCGGTCGCCGGCGATATGTTTTTTGTACACAATTCCGTATTCTACCAATTGCCTGATACTCATATTTGCATTTCCACGCGATATGACCAAACGCTCCATAATTTCATCTGTCGATAAAGGATTACTCGAAGAAAGAAGCAACGCGTGCACTTGCGCAACCGATTTGTTGATGCCCCATTCCGAACCCAATGCTCCCCAAGTGTCTATAAATTGTTGTTTAGCTTCTGTTAGTTTCATTTTTACTATTTGAATTGATTTGATGTTCAAAAGTAATTAAAGTTTTTATATTTTCAAAAAATACTGAAAATAAAATATATAAAAAAATGATTTTTTATTCAAATAATTGTTTATCAGTGTTTTATGTTGAATGGTTGTCCCGTCCTGAAATAGCGATACAAAAAAAGAAATCGTTATTATGGAAAAACGCAGCAATTATGTAAAACGGACTCAACGTGACTACAGTATGTCGTTTAAGTTAAGTGTTGTAAAAGAAATCGAATCTGGAGAACTTT
>DATGOD010000006.1:0-7501 GCA_035306305.1 Flavobacterium sp. | reverse complement strand
CCACTTTTATTCGAGATTAATTTGTACTCGATGATTTTAATTCCTTCATTTTCAACATCAGGAATAGTTAAAAAGTCTTCAAGTATAAAAATATGTTCGGGCAAAATTACGGAAATTTGATTTTTTACAAGCTAATATTTTGTTGGTTTTTATGTTTCCAAATCATATATCATGATTATGTGTAATAACTTTATATCTATCTGCTGTTTTTTTATCCTTTGCAAATCGTAACTTTGCTCGTAAATCAAAACCAATGAGAACAGCATTAATAACTGGAGCTTCTTCCGGAATTGGGAGAGCGACCGCTAAAGCATTAGCCAAAGATTTTCGTTTGATTTTATGCGGACGAAGACAAGAACGTTTAACCGAATTAGTCGCAGAACTCAGCGACACGCCTACACATTTACTGACTTTTGATGTTGCCGACAAACAAGCCGTCTTCGATGAGATTAACAGCTTGCCAAACGATTGGAAACAAATTGATGTGTTGGTAAACAATGCCGGAAATGCACACGGATTGGCGAGTTTTCAAGACGCTGATTTGACCGATTTGGAAATGATGATTGACATCAACGTGAAAGGTTTGATGTATGTAACCAAAGCGTGTTTGCCTTATATCCCGAAAAATCAAAATAGTCATATCATCAACCTCTCCTCTATTGCTGGCAAACAAGTATATGCCAACGGTGCAACATATTGTGCGAGCAAATGGGCGGTTGAGGCACTTACGCAAGGTATGCGTCTTGATTTTCTGCCGTTGGGTATCAAAGTAACTTCTGTGGCTCCGGGAGCAGTTGAAACCGAGTTTTCTTTGGTTCGGTTTAAAGGCGATGCAGAAAAAGCCAAAAAGGTTTATGAAAATTACGAACCGTTGGTTGCCGAGGATATTGCCGGAACCATCAAATTTGTGTTAGACCAACCGGAACACGTTCAGCTTGCTGACATTACTGTTTTACCAAAGGCTCAGGCAAACGGAAATACTTTTTATAAGCGATAATTACATTTTAATCCCGCATAATTCGGTAGCTTCTTCTAAGATTTCCTGCCGAATTTCGGGTTTAAAATTAAAATGTTCCAACAACACCGGATTATCGACAATTTCTCTAACCAATAAACAGTTTTTAGACAACATCATTTGTTTTTGCATTTCGTTGAGCGTAGTCAAACAAGTAATCGGATATAGTCCAAACTTTTCTGTCAGCGATTTGATATTTCTGTCTTCCGGATAAGACCAAGACAACAATTCAACTGCGTAATAATTGGCAAAATCAATACTATCTGAAGTGAAATGTGCATTGGTAATCAAACAACCATACGCCGGACGCAATTGCTTTCCGAAATAATCAAATGTATTGGGTTTCAAATCATTAAATCGTGACAAGAAATACATTGGTGTAGTTACTCCTATTTTGGCAGAATCATCGTTACGGAATTTACATTCGCAAATCCACAGTTCATCATTTTTGGCAGCCAACACATCGACTTCGTGTGTAACTGCGCAGCCTTGAAGCGTTTGGCTGGTAACGGCATCCATGCCTTGCTTTTGGAATATTTTGGCTATCCATTTTTCGAAATGATAACCTTCGGGACCTAATTGTTTGATAGCTGCTTTCAAACTGTAACGAGCCGCAAAAGAGCGTCTTACTTTTTTCAATTCGGCAAAAGCTCTTCCGTACAACTCCTTAGTTCCGATACCGTCATACATATCTTGGGTAACTTTTTCATATACCAAATCGGCTTCTGTTTCGCTTGCACCAGATTGAAGCAACGATTTTCGGAGCGATGTGGCATTGAAAGGCGTTAATTCACCATCTTGTTTTTTTACCTTAATATTATTCATTCTTCTGAATTGAGGCGGTCTTTGACAAATTCTACTTGGGTTTTTCCGTGTGCTTTGGGTTTACCGTCTTCGCCTAAATTAACCATGATAATTTTGTCAACTGTTAGGATGGTTTTTCTAGTCATTTTGTTTCTGGCTTCGGCTTTGAGTTCCAATGAGGTATTGCCAAATTTCACTACTTCGATACCAATTTCGACAATATCACCTTGTTGAGCTGAATGCATAAAATTAATTTCAGACATATATTTGGTTACTACATGTGGGTTTTCTAATTGAATAATGCTGTACAAAGCCACTTCTTCGTCAATCCAAGCGAGTAAACTCCCGCCGAAAAGAGATTTATTCGGATTCAAATCTTCGGGTTTAACCCATTTTCTGGTATGGAATCTCATGATAAATAAAGTTAATGGTTAATATCTTGCAACGATTCTGGACGATGTTTATATTTAAACATTACAGCAAACAAAAGCATAACAACCAAAGAATAAGCGGCAAAAATAAACCAAGATGTTTGCCATCCTTCGGCTTGTAATTGAATATCTGTTTGGCTGTAAACGAAATGATTAACCACAAACTGTGCTCCAATCATCCCGATAGTTGCTCCTAAACCGTTGGTCATCATCATAAAAACACCTTGTGCAGATGAACGGATATTTGTGTTGGTTTCTTTATCTACAAACAACGAGCCTGATACATTGAAAAAATCAAAAGCAATTCCGTAAACAATCATTGACAAAATGAACATCCATACGCCACTTCCCGGATTTCCGGTAGCGAATAATCCAAATCGCAATACCCAAGCAAACATTGCCATCAACATCACATTTTTAATTCCGAATCGTTTCAAGAAAAACGGTATCAGCAATATACATAATATTTCTGAAATTTGTGATAACGAAATCAAGGCATTGGCATTTTTGGCTCCCCAACTATTGGCAAACTCAGGTATTTCTTTAAAACTGCTGATAAACGGATTGGCATATCCATTTGTGATTTGTAACGAAACGCCCAATAACATCGAAAAGATAAAAAAGATGGCCATTTTGCGTTCTTTGAGTAACGAAAAAGCTTTTAAGCCCAAAGCTTCTGATAATGTTTTTTTGCCCTCTGCCCTATTTACTTGACAATGAGGCAATACAAACGAGTACAAAAATAACAAAATACCTAAAACTCCAGACACAAAAAACTGATGATAGGTATTCTGAAAACTGATAAAATCGTCTGGTGCATTGCTGAAATGAAAAGAAAAGTTTCCGTCAATAGTTCCGCTAAAATTTACAAACAACATCGCACAAACAAAACCAACTGTTCCGATTGTTCTAATAGGCGGAAAAGCTTTAATGGTATCATAATTATTGTTGGTCAAAACCGTGTAGGCAACCGAATTGGACAAAGCAATCGTTGGCATATAAAAAGCTACACTGAGAGAATAAAGTGAAAACAACGTTGAAAATTGGGCTTCTGTTCCGGCTGACATTCCGTAATAACCTGCCATGATAATAAAAATCGCAGCCAAAGCGTGGCAATATCCTAACAATCTTTGTGCAGGAATCCAACGGTCGGCGATAATTCCCATTAGTGCTGGCATGAATATGGAGACAATCCCTTGCATGGCATAGAAAAGTCCGATATTTGACGCCATTCCTATTTTTCCTAAATACGTTCCCATGGAAGTTAAATAAGCTCCCCAAATGGCAAACTGCAGGAAACTCATAACCGTTAATTTTGTTTTTATATTCATTCTCAGGAAAACATTAGTTATTTATACGTTGTTTTACAAGGTTTAAAATCATATTGAATTGTTCTTCTCTACTCAAGACCGAATTATCAATAACCACTGCGTCATCGGCTTGTTTTAATGGAGAATCTTCACGGGTCGTGTCGATAGCATCTCTGTCTTGCACATTTTTGAACACATCTTCATAGCTTGCTGCTTGTCCTTTATCTTGTAATTCCAAAAAGCGTCGCTGTGCTCTGATTTCGGTAGATGCTGTCATAAAAATCTTTAGTTCTGCATCCGGAAAAACAACTGTTCCAATATCTCGTCCGTCCATAACCACTCCTTTATCTCTTCCGTAAAGTTTTTGTTGTTGTACCAACTTGGTACGCACGGCAGAAACCGCAGCAACTTGACTCACAAATCTGGACACTCGCATCGAACGGATTTCTTGCTCTACATTTATATTGTTCAAATACATTTCGGCAAAGCCCAAATCGGTATTGAAATGAAAAGTAAGTGTAATATTAGGTAATTCGTTTATCAGCTGTTGGATATCAAAACCTTGTTCGTCAATTATATTATGTTCAATGGCAAACAGCGTAACCGCACGATACATCGCACCGGTATCGACATACACATAGTTGAGGGTTTTGGCAATTTGTTTTGCCAATGTGCTTTTTCCAGTCGATGAGTAGCCGTCGATGGCTATGGTAATTTTTTTCAATGGTGATTAATTAGAATTTAACAATCAGCCCAAACAAACTGGTGTTTGAAGCAATGGTGTATCTGGAGTAAGAATAGTTTACAGCGAAACGATTGAACTGCAAGCCAAAACCTACAGATAATCCAGAAAAATGTCGTTTCTCTAAAATACGCATTTCTTCTCCTCGACGAAAGTTGTAAGCTAATCTAATATTGAATTTTCTTTCTGGAAAAAACTCTGCCCCTAAAGTTACGTGACGGATAAAATCGTCAAAAAAATTGGTTTTCTCCTCAGTTACTGTTCCGTCCAAATCAGTATTTGCTCGATTAGGATTAGAGAAAGATACTTTCCAAGTTTGCAATTGGTCAAAGGTCAAATGCCAACGAATAGGCACATTTTCCAACTTTTTAGAAACGCCCAAAACCACTTCAAAGGGCATATCTTCTCGCAAATCGCTGTAAGTTGTAATTTGGGTACCGATGTTTCTCAAACTCAAGGCAGCATTCCAGCCAGTTTCAGGGTCAGCGTACATCGCTCCTAAATCGACTGCTGCTCCGATAGAATTGTAATTTTCCAATACAGATGAAATAAATTTCGCACTGGCTCCGGCATAAAAATTCTCAGCTATCGGGACGGCATATCCCACCGAAATAGCCATATCGTTTCCAGAAAAAGTACCTGTACTCATTCCGTTTTCGTCATATCCATCGATAGAGCCGTAGCTCAAATAGGTAACTCCAATATGAAAAGTTCTATCTTCTTTGAGCGTTTTAGCATAAGCCGCTGATCCATAAAAAACACTACCATAGTAATTACCAAAATTCAATGATAAGTTATTATTCATCTCGGCATTTATCGCCGCCGGATTAAGCAAAGCCTGATTAATATCGCCATCGTAGTTGGTAATATTGTTTCCGCCCAGAGCTGCTTGCCGAGGCGAACCTGTCAAATTAAGAAAGCTATATGCTTTATCTCCACCAATTTGTGCGTCGGCAGACAAGGTAACCAGCAAAAAAATTGTGTATAGAAATACTCGAAACATGAATGTTTTTATTTGTAGAAACGAAGATATTAATTTTTATATTGTTGAGAAAGATATTTGTTACTTTGTTAAATAGTTTTTCTTGAATCACTTTATTTTTGGTACGGTAATTGTATATTTGCAACCGATTTAATTTATTAAAGCTATGAGAAAGAATTTATCCATTGCCATGGCTACAGTAGCCATGACGGTAATTGGTCATACGGCTTCTGCACAAGAAAGCCAAACCGAAATTACTGTTTCTAAACCAACAGAGGAAACGCAAGAAATGCACATCTTACCTATTTCTGAGGAAGAAATAGCTGCACAAGAAGAAGCGCAAAAACAAGCTGAAGAAGCTAAACAAAAAGCTGAAGAAACGGCTCAAAAAGAAGCTGAAAAAGCTAGAAAAGCTGCCGAAAAAGCACAAAAAGAGGCAGATAAAGCAGCGCAAAAACAAGCGAAAGCAGAAGCCAAAGCTGCCAAAGCCGCTCAGAAAAAAGCCGAAGCCGAAGCTAAAGCTATTAAAAAAGAGCAAAAAATAGCTGCGAAAAAACAAAAACTGGAAGAAAAGCAAGCCAAAGCTGCTGCAAAAGCAATTAAAAAAGCAGAGAAAGCTCAAAAGAAATACGAGAAACTTTCTAAGAAATATGCCAAAGCAGAAATCAATATTGAAAAAGCAAAAAGCAAATTAGAAAGAAAACAATTAAAAGGTAAAATGTCGCCTTTAGACATTCAAAAAGCTGAATTGAAAATTAAAGACAAAGAGCTTAAACTGAAAAAGCTTGAATTAAAAATGAACGAAGCAGAAAGAAATGCTGCACAAGCTAACTAAATAACTGAAAGGTGTAAAAAAAGGCTGTCAAAATTTGACAGCTTTTTTTAAAATCCTTATTTTTCGAAATCTTGCAAAGTTTCAGAAATAATTCTCACGCAATCCAATATTTGCTCCTCGGTCATCACTAACGGCGGAGCAAAACGGATAATATTTCCGTGCGTTGGTTTTGCCAATAATCCATTATCACGAAGTTTCAAACAGATATTCCATGCGGTTTCACTTTCCGGAGAATCATTGATTACAATAGCATTCAACAATCCTCTTCCACGAACCAATTCGCATATTTTTGAATTCGCAATATACTTATTCAATTCACTTCGGAACAATTCGCCTAATTGCTGTGCTTTATCTGCCAATTTTTCATCAATCACTACATCCAAAGCTGCAATTGCAACTGCGGCAGCCAACGGATTTCCACCAAAAGTAGATCCGTGCTGTCCTGGTTTAATAACATTCATTACCTCATCATTAGCCAATACAGCCGATACAGGATACATTCCGCCAGACAAAGCTTTACCAAGAACCAACACATCCGGCTTTACATTTTCGTGATCTACCGCCAAAAGTTTTCCGGTACGAGCAATTCCTGTTTGCACTTCATCGGCAATAAACAACACATTGTGTTGCTCACACAAAGCTTTTGCTTGACTCAAATAGCCTTCTTGCGGCACATATACACCTGCTTCTCCTTGGATAGGTTCTACCAAAAATCCGGCAATGTTTTTGTGTTTTTTCAATACCTCTTCCAATGCAGCTACATCATCATAAGGTATGCGGATAAATCCTTCGGTGTATGGACCATAATTTTGTTTAGCTTCTTGGTCGTTGGAAAAAGAAATAATGGTAGTTGTACGTCCGTGAAAATTATTTTCACATACAACGATTAACGCCTGATTTTCTGGAATTTGTTTGACTTCATAAGCCCATTTTCGGGTCAATTTCAAAGCAGTTTCTACGGCTTCGGCACCAGAATTCATAGGTAAAACTTTGTCAAATCCAAAAAGCGATGTGATTTTTTTCTCATAAACGCCTAATTTATCATTATAAAAAGCTCTCGAAGTCAATGCCAAAGTATTGGCCTGTTCTGTTAAAGCTTTGACGATTGCCGGATGACAATGCCCTTGATTTACGGCTGAATAAGCGGACAAAAAATCGTAATATTTTTTCCCTTCCGCATCCCAAACAAATACGCCCTCGCCTTTGGATAACACCACTGGTAGCGGATGATAATTGTGTGCTCCGTGTTGGTCTTCCAAAGCAATGGCTTGTGCTGAAGTAAGTGCTGACATAAGATTTATTTTTTTGTTGATATTTTAATTATTCCTGCTTCATTTGGAGAGAAATCATCCGAGGTGCAAGTTACGAATATTTTGTTTTTT
>DATGOD010000005.1:0-4881 GCA_035306305.1 Flavobacterium sp. | reverse complement strand
TTTTTCGAAAATCGTCCCGACTTATCTGTACAGGATATTACAGATGATGATATTCGTTCCTATTTATATCATCTGTCTGAATACGTTTCGCCAGCAACACAATCCCGTACCATATCTGCCTTGCGAAGCTTTTTTGACTTTTTGTTGTTAGAAAAATATGCCAATAAAAATCCGGTTGAGTTTATAGAGTTACCCAGACAAATCCGCAAAATACCAGTAGTTTTATCCACCGAAGAAATTGATAAAATGGTCGCTTGCATTGATTTATCCAAAGATGAGGGCACGAGAAATAAAGCCATTATCGAAACGTTGTATGGTTGTGGATTGCGTGTGAGTGAATTGGTGTCGTTGCGTATTTCTGATTTGTTTTTTGAAGAAAGTTTTATTAAAGTTGTTGGGAAAGGAAACAAAGAACGATTTGTACCGATTGCTGATACTACGATGAAGTATATCAATATTTACATGAAAGAGATTAGAAATCAGTTGAATATACAAAAAGGTTTTGAGGATATTTTGTTTCTCAATCGACGCGGAAAACAGCTTACTCGCGCCATGATTTTCACGATTACCAAGCAATTAGCCCAAAAAGCAGCAATCAATAAGCAAGTGAGTCCGCATATTTTTCGGCATTCTTTTGCAACGCATTTACTCGAAAACGGAGCCAATCTATATGCGATTCAAATGATGCTTGGGCACGAATCTATTTCGACCACGGAGATTTATATGCACGTAAACAGAAAACAACTCCGACAGACCTTAGAAGAATTTCATCCGTGGGCAAAGCATTGATGATGTTTTAATAAGCTAAATTTAATTCGCTTAATTCGGGTTTGTTTTTTACGAACTCATGCACCCATTTGTATAATTGTTCAAGCTCGTAGGGTAATAAATATGTTTTTGCTTTTTGGAGTTCTTTCGCAAATAAATCAGCGTCAAAACTCACTGTTTCCAAAACTTGTTTAAAGAAATGCAGTTTGTTTTTCATGGTGTTTAGTTTTTTGGGTTTCTATGATAAAACGCAAAAAACAGACCGATATTGTATAGATTGTAATAATTTAGATAAGTTTAACAGCCCGTGTCATTTCTCTTTTTCCGGGAGGTCCGGGGATTTTTTGAATATCAAAACCAAGAGCTTTCAAATCTCTATTAACTACGCCTTTGCAAGCATAAGTTACCCAGATTCCGTTTGGCTTTAATGCCTGAAAACATTTTTGAAGAATTGCCTTGTCCCACAAATGCGGTTGATAATTACATCCAAATACATCAAAATAGATGATGTCAAATTGACAGTTAAAGTCCATTTCTTCAAAAAATAGTTGTATTTTTTGTAATTGAAAATAATCATTTATCTTGGATAATTCATCCCAATTGCAACGATGCAATTTTTTAAAGGTGTTTTGATTTTCTTGAGCGTAATTAAGTGAACACCATTCATTTTCGAGCAAAGGATAAGCTTCTAATGCAGTATATTTTGTTTGGATTTTTTTTTCTTCGGAATACTCTGCCGTAAGTAAGGCATTTAAACCGGTTCCGAAACCTAATTCCAAAACCGAAATCTTTTGCAAAGGCGAAAGATGTCCAATCCCGTTTTTGATATAAACGTGTTCAGCTTCAGCTATTGCTCCGTGAACAGAATGGTAGGTTTCGCCCATTTCTTCTACAAAAACAGAGTGCGAACCATCTTCGGTATTGATGATTTTACGGTTGTACATTTGGAGAAATATACAATTTTTTGATTCGTGTAATCGGGCCGCTGCATTTTACTTGATGACATCGAATACAAGCATCTACCATTTTATTAAAGGCCTTTGCAGGATTTTCACTTTGATAAATATCTTTTTGTAATTCGATATAAATTTTGGCGTTATCCTGAAAAAAAATGTCGTTGTCTGATGCGTCAGTAAATCCTGCGATGAATATTTTGTTGAAATCGGTAGGGAAATCGCCCAAATCTTCCTTGTTTTTAATCAGCTGTTGCAATTGCAAATTGTGTGCATACATTTGTTCCATCAGCATGGCCATTTCAGATGGTTCGTACATTTCCAAAGCTTCTTTAGGTTCGGTATTCTGGTTTTCTGCTGTCTTTGTTTGACAAGATATGAATACCAAAATACCGATTAAAAAACAGAAAAATTTTTTCATTATTCTTCAGCGATTAAAACTCCTGTTGCTTCAAATCGCAGTGTGCGTTTTGGCTCGGTAATCTGGTCAATTTCTTCTTGAGATTTTCCAGCATCTTTGGCATAATGTTTTAATTCATCAACCGAAATTTCTTCCAAATAAGCTTTTCCTTCTGTAATAACTTCTCGGTCGCCGGCGTTTTTCGGAACAAAAAAAGCATAGTCTTTAAATCGTACAAAACTTTCTTGTCCTTCGCCCAAATCTACGGTCATCCAACATCCTTTTTTCTGACAAACTTCTTTGCTTTGAGATTTGAATTTTACGTTGAGCGTATCTCCCAAAGCTAAATTGTTGTATTTTTCTCTCATTTCGTCCATAGAAAGATATCCGTCCGCAGAAATACTGTCGCCAAATGTGGCATATTTGGTTGTGTTATTTGCTTCTGCAACTTCTTTTTCTGGAGCGATTTCGTTCTTTTTTTCGTTATTGCACGATGCCAAGGCAAGGGCAAAAAACAACATACAAGCTATTTTTTTCATGACTAAATTTTTAGCTAAGATACAATTTTTGATGTAAACCGATTTTTATTGTTTCAAATTCGCAATACTTTCTTCGATAGTAACTATTTTGGATAGTGTATCCGATTCTTTCTTTCTTTCGTTGGCAACCACTTGTTCTGGTGCTCCGTTAACGAATTTTTCGTTGGATAATTTTCCTTGCACCGAACGCAAAAAGCCTTGTAAATATTTTAGTTCTTCTTCCAATTTTTGGATTTCTTCTTCCACATTCACATTGCCTGCCATCGGAATAAAATATTCGTTGGCATTGACGCGGAAAGACAGTGCACCATTCACCGTATCATCAACATATTCTAAATCGTTGGTATTCCCCATTTTTTGAATAAGCACATCAAAACGGTCTGCAACCTGAGCTTTATTCAGCACTTTCAGGTCAATCACTTCTTTAAACGAAATGTTTTTCTCTTTTCGGATTGTTCTGATACCGGAAATAACGTCTGACGCCCAATCAAATTCTGTAATTAAAGCAGAATCGAAGGTTTTCTTTTCTGGCCATTGCGATATGATTAGTGCTTCGTCTGTACTGCGTTCGCTGATTAATTGCCAAATTTCTTCGGTGATAAACGGCATGAATGGATGTAATAATTTCAGATTATCTTCCAAAAATTTAATCGCAAACGAATAGGTTTTTTCGTCTATCGGTTGTTGATATCCGGGTTTGATCATTTCGAGGAACCACGAGCAGAAATCGTCCCAAATCAATTTGTAAGTTGCCATCAAAGCATCAGAAATTCGATATTTGCTGAAATGGTCTTCGATTTCGGTTAATATATTTTGGAATTTAGCTTCGTACCATTCAATCGCAATTTTTGCACTTTGTGGTTGTTGGATATTTTTGTCAATTTCCCAACCTTTAATTAATCGGAAAGCGTTCCATATTTTGTTGCCAAAAGCTTTTCCTTGTTGGCACATTTCTTCGTCAAACAAAATGTCATTTCCGGCAGATGCTGATAAAAGCAATCCACAACGAACGCCGTCTGCACCAAATTGCTCGATAAGGTCTAACGGGTCGGGTGAATTACCTAATGATTTTGACATTTTACGTCTTTGTTTGTCGCGAACAATTCCAGTAAAATATACGTTGGAAAAAGGTTGTTTTCCAGTATATTCATAACCTGCCATTATCATACGAGCCACCCAGAAAAAGATAATGTCCGGACCGGTTACCAAATCTTGTGTAGGGTAGTAGTAATTAAACTCTTCGTTGTCTGGATTTCGGATTCCGTCAAATACAGACATTGGCCATAACCATGACGAAAACCAAGTGTCTAAAGCGTCTTCCTCTTGTTTTAAATCGTTTGTTGATAAAGAAGCGTTGCCGGTTTTGCTACGAGCAATTTCAACGGCTTTTTCAATCGTTTCTGCCACGACAAAATCTTCTTTTCCTGTACCATAATAGTAAGCCGGAATTCGGTGTCCCCACCAAAGTTGTCGAGAAATATTCCAATCTTTAATATTTTCTAACCAATGTTTGTAAGTGTTTTCAAACCGATTCGGGTGCAATTGGATAGTTTTGTCTTTCATAACAGCATCTAATGCTGGCTTGACCAAATCTTCCATTTTCAAAAACCATTGATCAGACAATCGCGGTTCGATAACCGCTTTGGTTCTTTCTGATGTACCAACTTTGTTTAGGTGTTCTTCTGTTTTAGCTAAAGCATTAATCTGCTTTAATTCTTCTGAAATTTCTTCTCGAACAACAAAACGGTCTTTACCTTGATAGTGTAAACCATTTTCATTGAGTGTTCCATCGGCATTAAAAATATCAATCATATCCAATTGATGTCTTTCGCCCAAAGCATAGTCGTTGATATCGTGTGCCGGAGTAACTTTCAAACATCCTGTTCCGAATTCCATATCGACATATTCGTCAAATATAATCGGAATTGCTCGATTAGCAATAGGCACGATAGCACGTTTGCCTTTCAAGTGTTGGTACCTTTCGTCATTCGGATTGATACAAATTGCCGTATCGCCCAAAATCGTTTCGGGACGAGTGGTGGCAATAGTAACAAAATCGTTGCTGTTTTCTATTTGATAATTAATATGGTATAATTTTCCTTGTCTTTCTTCGTAGATAACTTCTTCGTCAGAAAGTGTGGTTTTTGCTTCCGGATCCCAATTCACCATTCTGTATCCGCGATAAATCAAACCTTTGTTGTATAAATCGACAAAACATTTG
>DATGOD010000004.1:0-2030 GCA_035306305.1 Flavobacterium sp. | reverse complement strand
AAACTACCTGTAGTCAATGAGCAAATTCCGGAATTACCCAATCATTGGCGAACCAGCGAAGGCAAACCTGTTTTATTGAAAGATAGAATAACCATTTTAGGGTTTGTTGGAGATTTGTCTTTCGAGAATAAGTCCAATATGACCAATGTAAGTCAGGAAGTTTACCAAAAAAACAAACAATATCTCGATTTGCAGGTGGTTTATGTCTTGCCAGAAACGTTAAAACCAGAATTAGAAGAATATGTCGAAAAACTTCGCAGAACTACCGAAATGCCTTCGTGGGAATTCATCTTTGCTCAACCCGAAGAAATTCAACAATATTATCAAGCATTACAAGTCGATGTGCCGTTAGACAACGTCAATACACCCTATGTTTTTATCGTAGATAAAGATTTGAAGCTTCGCGGAAGAAAGAAAAAAATAAATAAACAAACTTCATTAGATGGCTATTTATCTTCAGAACCGATAGATATTTTGCACAACGAAATGGAAGACGATGTGAAAGTCGTTTTGGCGGAATATCGTTTAGCCACCAAAAAAAATTATAAAACACAAGAACCAGAACTATGAAAAAATATTCTTACATCGTAATATCTTTTGTGATTCTCGTTTTCGGAATTATTATCGTTCCAAAAATTGTAGATAGTTTTAAAACCGATTCTATTGTTAAGAATGACCGACTAAATCGCTCTGCCGAAAAAGAATTGCTAACTATCGCTCCAGCACCAAAATTTAGTTTTGTCAATCAAAATAACGATACAATTACCAACGATTTTTATACAGGAAAAGTATATTTGGTTGAGTTTTTCTTTACATCTTGCCCGTCAATATGCCCGGTAATGAATGATAATATGGTTGTGTTGCAAGATGCTTTCAAATTTGAAAATAATTTCGGAATCGCTTCATTTACCATCGATCCGACCAACGATACACCAGAAGAGCTGAAAGCTTATGCACAGAATCTCGGTGTTACAAATCCAAATTGGCAATTTTTGACCAATTCACAATCAGTAATCTTTGATTTAGCCAAACAATTTGATCTTTATGCAGCACAAAGTGACAATGCACCAGGTGGTTTTGAACATTCAGGATTATTTGCTTTGGTTGATAAAAATGGAAATATCCGTTGTCGAAAAGACAATTTTGGTAACCCTATTTTGTACTACGATGGTATTGAAGATGAAGGAATAGAGATGTTGAAAGAAGATATTAAAATTTTATTGGCAGAATAATGGAAGACAAATTAGCATTAGAAAAAAAATATAACTTTTGGATCAAAGTTTTGTCCATTGCTATTCCGGTGGTGGTGGCTTTGCTGTTTGGGGTAAACCTTCCAAAAATGGGTTACGATGTAAAACCACTGTCTTTTTTACCTCCGATTTATGCTACAATTAATGGTATTACAGCAGTTTTACTTATTATTGCAGTGAGAGCCATCAAAAACGGTAACCGCAGTTTACATCAGCGATTAGTCAAAATTGCAATTGGCTGTTCTATAGCTTTTTTGGCGATGTATGTGGCTTATCACATGACATCAGAATCGACTAAATTCGGTGGCGAAGGTGTGATTAAATATATTTATTTCTTTGTCCTGATTACGCATATTATCCTGTCGATAATCATCATTCCGTTTGTGTTGATTACTTTTTCACGCGGAATTTTAGGGAATTATGAAAAGCATAAAAAAATCGCTCGGATAGCTTATCCATTGTGGTTATATGTCGCAGTTACTGGCGTAATCGTGTATCTGATGATTTCTCCTTACTATCAATATTAAAATCATGATGAAACAAAAAATAATCTTATTCGTTGTATTTTTAATCGGATTAAGCTACCGGTCTCAAGCACAATGTGCCATGTGTCGAGCCGCTTTGATTACAGAAGACGGCGGCAACAAAGCCGAAGGTATCAATAACGGAATCGTTTATTTAATGGCTTTTCCATATCTTTTGGTGGCTTTGGTTGGTTTTGCGATATACAGAATCATGCGAGATAAAAAAAACAAAAAAAGCACACCGACAGTGTAACAT
>DATGOD010000003.1:0-2664 GCA_035306305.1 Flavobacterium sp. | reverse complement strand
AAATTATGGAAATTTCTGCTTTGTTTCGCAATTGCCTTTATGTTTCACAAAGCGGTTGTGGCGTTTATTCTGGCCTATTGGGTTGTGAAAATCCGGTTTAATAATGCGATGATTATTTCAATTGTTGTGGGAGCGGTTATCGCGAATATTATTGGTTTAAGCACGGCGATTGACGGAATTATGCAGTTTATGCCGTTCGGTGTAGCAGAAACTTATAATGACTATGCAAATGAATTTTCGGAATCAGGATTGTTGGGCGACATCGTAAAAGTTTTGACGGTTGCGGTCATCATTGTTTTTAATACAACAGCAGAAGAGAACGATGAATATTATGCTTATTTCCGGAACATTTATTTGCTTGGCGTAATTTTATATTTCTTTTTTGGCGGCGGTATTTTTGCGGCGAGGCTACCTGTGTTTTTTACGGTTTACCTGATTTTTTTAGTACCGAGAATGATCAAAGCGCTGAAAGAAAACGAAGTGTTTAAAAATGTGGTTTATATTGCTTTCATTACTTATACACTGCTTCTTTATGTCAACTTTTATCAAAATTGGGGCGATAAATCCGGATTTGGAAATTATACAACGGTTTTCAATAAATGGGTTCCTTATTCTTTTTTTCAACGCGAATTTTAAAATCAAATTTTGAACCCGACAGTTTCCATCATTATTCCATGTTACAACTCTGAAAAATTTATCGGAGAAACTTTAGAATCCATTTTAGACCAAACTTTTCAGGATTGGGAATGTTTGGTGATGGACAATGCTTCGACTGATAATTCGGTAGATGTAATTGAGCGTTTCAAGAATGAAAAAATTCATTTGATTAAATTAGACAAAAACTATGGTGCAAGCCAGGCCAGGAATATCGGGATTGAAAGGGCAAAAGGCAGATTCATCACATTTATTGACAGTGACGATTTGTGGTTGCCTGAATTTTTAGAAAAATCAATTTCATTTCTGAAAGATGAAAACGAAGAACTGGTTTATGCATCCTATCACCGGGTTGACGAAGAATTGAATCCTTTATTGGAAGATTTCACAGCTATCGACAACATTGATTTTCAGCGGATTTTGTACAATTGCCCGATTCCGATGCTCACAGCCGTTTATGATACGAAACGAATCGGCAAAATCAAAATTCCGGATGTTGATATGAGGGAAGACCACGCGATGTGGATGGATATCCTCAAAAAAATTCCCAGAGCAAGGGCAATTCAAACGCCTTTAGGCGTTTATAGAATCAGGAGAAAATCATATTCGAGAAACAAATTGAAAATTCTGCAAAAACAGTTCTTAGTTTATTATAAATTTCTAAATTTATCCCTGCCTAAATCAACCTATTATACAATACATTGGGCTTTAAACGGATTAAAGAAGTATGAAGTATTTAAACCTGGAAAGCGTAGCTAATTATTTTGAAATTTCAAAACTCTATATAGAAGTTATTGTAGCCTTTGGGCTTTCTTTTATTCTGACCTTCGTTGCCATTCCCAAAATTATCCGGGTTTCTTACCGCAAGCATTTGATGGATGTTCCCGGCAGCCGGAGTTCACATTCCACCAAAGTCCCACGTTTGGGAGGAGTTGCTCTGTTTTTTGCGATATCTATTGTGGCTTCGGTCTTTTCGTCTGAACTGCTTTACCAAGTTTTATTCCTTTCTGCAGCGATTATACTGCTGTTTTTTATTGGGTTGATGGATGATTTATTGGTCGTAGCCCCACACAAAAAACTCTATGCGCAAATCCTGAGTGCCACATTGATTGTGGTTGGTTCGGATATCCGTATCGGCAATTTCGTGGGGTTATTCGGTTTCTACGAAATTCCATATCTGCTCAGTGTTTTAATCAGTATTTTTATCATTGTCTTAATTATAAATTCCTACAACCTTATTGACGGAATCGACGGTTTGGCAAGTGGTGTCGGTGGCTTGATTTCGCTTTGTTTTGTATTTATATTTTTCAGACTGTATGACTATACCACCGGGTTTCTGGCCATTGCCGTATTAGCTGCATTGCTTGCGTTTTCCTATTACAATTTGTCAAAAGAATATAAAATATTTATGGGTGATACGGGTTCAATGGTCATTGGGCTCCTCATAGCATTTATGGTCATCAAATTCATCAATTTATCAGGATTAGATTGGGTGATGATTAAAAACGCGCCTGTCGTGTCTATCGCGATTTTGATTGTTCCGCTAATAGATACGTTGAGCGTGATTATCATTCGTTTGTGGAGCCGTAAATCGCCGTTTTTCCCAGATCAGAATCATATTCACCACAGACTGTTGAGACTTGGGTTTAATCATTTACAGACAACAGTAATTATTTGTTTTTCAAATATTTCAATCATTGTATTTGCTTATTTCATCCGTCATTTAAACATTAACCTGATGTTTATTTTGGTTGTTTTTGCCAGCCTCTTCTTATCTTATTTGCCATTGGTTTTAGGAGAAAAAATCAATCATAAAAACAGAATAAATAACCTAAACTGAATTTCATTCAAAATCATATATTTGCATATTAAAAAAACACCAACATTGAAGTCTATTTTTTATAAGGTCATCCCCGTTGTTTTATTTCTGACTTTGCTTGTTTCCTGTATTCCATTAAAAGACATTAAATACATCCAGCCCGATGAAAAATTAAAGTTGAATGAACATGG
>DATGOD010000002.1:0-12379 GCA_035306305.1 Flavobacterium sp. | reverse complement strand
TTTCATGAAAGTATTGTATAAATTTAATTTTGATTGATGATGAAGTTTACAAAAATAACCGCAATTTTAGTCTTATTCTTGCTCGCAGTTGGATGCGAAAAAGAAGAAACTTTCGATCAAGAACCTTTTGTTGTTGCCTTTGCAGAACAATCCATAGATTATTCAACAATTAGCGATAGCAAAAATATCGACTTAGTTTTTTCTGAACCTGCCACTGACGAAGGCTCGGTTACTATCGAAATCAATCCATCAAATGCAGAGTATGGCGTTGATTTCAAAACCACTCCTGAAGCTAATAATCTACAGTTCGAATTGTCTTTTAACCCCGGTGACAAACAATTATCTTTTGTTTTTCAAAACCTAGTTTTCCCTTTCGACCGCGAAGATAAAAACATTGAATTTCGTATTTCTTCTATTCAATATAACGGACAAACGAGCATTCAGGGTTATGCCAATTGCTTGATTTCTTTCGATACATCATTAGGCGGTATTCAAGAACCTAATATCGGCGGACCAAACGAACCCAACGTCGTTTTTATGGATTTGAGTACTGGAACAGCTACCGAAGTGCAAAGAGATACTTGGGATTTGAGCTTTTATTCCGGAGAAGAAACCCGTGTTGCTATCAACGGCTCAATATATATGGCAGCTGGAATCATTGACGAAACAGACCTCAATGCGGTAAACAGCCAAACGGTGGCGGATTATAAATTGGAAGTGACTATTGGAACTTTTGAAGAATCAAATGTAGAATTTATTGATGCACCCAACGGACATATTAACGAAACGGCAATCGCTGAAATTTCTGCTAATGATGCCGACAACAAAGTGTACCTCATCAATATGGGATATGAAGTTGGAACAAATCAACCACCTGTTGGAACTGTTGAGGTAGTAGGAAATTCTCGCGGATGGAAGAAAATTAGAATCCTGAAGAAAGAACAAGGCTATCTATTACAATATGCCGATTTGGACGATACTTCTTTTGAAGAAGTAGAAATAACCAAAAATCCGGAGTACAATTTTGTGCATTACAGCATGATTACGCATCAGCAAGTTGAGGTGGAACCGAAAAAAACAGCATGGGATATTGCGTTTTCTGTGTTTACCAATATTAATGAGGGAGCTGGTTCGTATGGTTTTTCTGATTTTGTGTATAACAACTTGAAAGCCGGTGTGAAAGTGTATGCGTTGGAAGGAAACGAAGATTTGAATTATCAAAACTTCCATTTGAATAACGTAGATGAAAGTTTGTTTGAAAACGACCAAAGAGTGATTGGAGCCAGTTGGAGAGATGTGATTACCGGCGAAATGTTTGATACGATGTATTACATTCTCAAAGATTTGGACGGCAACTACTACAAAATTAAAATGTTGGGTTTCAAAAATGATGAAGGAGAAAGAGGCCATCCTAAATTTGAATATAAACTGTTAAATTAAATAATTATACATCATGAGAAAAACAATATTTTCTTTAGCATCGCTAATGATGCTATCAGCAACCGCTACCGCTCAACAACAAGTTGAGGGCGAAGTAACTATGGGACCAAGCTACGTTAATCACGTGTTTTACAACCTTGAAACACAAACCGAACAAGCTGTGGCTCACGACCTCTGGGATATCGCTTTCTTTAGAAACGGTTTGATGGATTACGGAATTAAAATCAACGAAGCTAAAGACTGGGAATTGTTTGAAGTAGGCGAGATTACGACCTATGACAACATCAGCATCGACGATGCCGATAGTTGGACACAACTCTACAACCCATCGACAGATTACACCAAAGGTGCTTTTGATCAAGCTTCAGATAATAGCCAATATGCTGCTGGTTGGGGATATTATAATACGGAAACTCATCACATAATTGGTTCAAGAGCTTTTGTTTTGCAAAACGGAGACGATGCTTATGTAAAAATCAAAATTGATGACTATTTTGGTGGTTATACCTTCACTTATGCCGAATGGGACGGAACCGCATGGGGCGAAGATGTAGAAAAAACCATTGCAAATGGCGATGCAGACAGCTATTACAATTATTACGCATTCGATACACAAGACGTTGTAACCGTTGAACCTGGTAAAGAAACTTGGGATTTGTTGTTTGCTAAATATACCGACACCTATTATCACGGAGAAAATACAACTCCCAACCAAGTAGTTACCGGAGTTCTCGCCAACCCAAATATCAAAATCGCTAAAACCACCGAAGACGAAGCCAGCACAACAGATTTGTCTGAAGACATGAACGTAATTGGTGTTGCCGATTGGAAATTCCTAAACGAAAGTTATGCGTGGGAGGTAGATTCAGACATCAATTATTTTATCAAACGAAATGATGAAGACACTGTATACAAAATTAATTTTACTGAGTTTGAAGGTTCAAGTACAGGTGTTATCCGTTTTATGATAGACAACGAAGCCACGTTGGATGTAGAGCAAGTAGCAGAAGGCGTGTCTTTTAATGTATATCCAAACCCAACTACCGATAAAAGAATTCAAGTTGTGTATGATATCACGGCAACCAATGCTGCCCAAAACCAAATCACGATTTATGCCTTGAACGGGGCAATAGTTTATCAATCTGGAGCAGAATCTCAAACCGGTTTTTACACTCAAACATTAGATTTAAGCCAATTAACCGCTGGAGTTTATATCCTTGAATTCAAATCAGGAAATCAATCCAGTACCAAGAAAATAGTTCTACAATAGAACTTTGTTTGTTTAGTAGTATTTTTGTTGTGAAAACCTCTCGATTATTCGGGAGGTTTTTTTATATATCAAAAAGTAGCTAAAATAACGTTGTATGACTTTCAACTTTCAACTTAAAAACTTTTGACTTTAAAACCTTATATTTGTCTGGAAGAAATCAGTGCGCATTATGTCTGGAAATACTTTTGGAAAAAAACTCACATTAACCACTTTTGGCGAATCACACGGAGAGGCGATTGGCGGCATCATAGACGGTTGTCCGTCAAATATCGAATTGGATTTTGATAAAATTCAACACGAATTAAACCGACGAAAACCCGGGCAATCCAATCTGGTTACACAACGAAAGGAATCTGATACGGTACAATTCTTATCCGGAATTTTTGAAGGAAAAACCACCGGAACGCCTATCGGATTTATCATACCGAACGAAAACCAAAAATCCAGAGATTACGGGCATTTGGCTGACCATTTTCGCCCAAGCCACGCCGATTATACCTATCAACAAAAATACGGAATCAGGGATTATCGCGGAGGCGGAAGAAGCTCTGCCAGAGAAACTGCCTGCCGTGTGGTTGCTGGTGCCATCGCCAAACAATTCATTCAGCCGGTTAAGATTACAGCCTTTGTGTCGGCTATCGGAAACATCTCGCTTGATAAATCGTATCAGGCAGTTGATTTTGATTTGATAGAAAAAAACTTGGTTAGATGTCCGGATGAAATAACAGCAAATCAAATGGAAAATTTGATTAAAGTGACTCGAAAAAAAGGAGATACATTAGGCGGAATTATTACTTGTGTGGTGCAAAATGTTCCGGTTGGTTTGGGTAATCCTGTTTTTGACCGATTAGAAGCCGATTTGGCAAAAGCTATGTTGTCTATCAACGCGACCAAAGGTTTTGAAATTGGTAGCGGTTTTGCCGGCACACGAATGACGGGCAGCCAACACAACGATTATTTTAACTCAGATGGAAGTACAAAAACTAATTTTTCGGGCGGTATACAAGGCGGAATTTCTAACGGTATGGATATTTATTTTAATGTCGCGTTCAAGCCCGTTGCTACCTTGATGCAACCACAAGATATGTTGTCTGAATCCGGCGAAATCAATCGGGTAGAGGGGAAGGGCAGACACGATGTGTGTGTAGTACCGAGAGCTGTCCCGATTGTCGAGGCTATGGCGGCTTTGGTTTTGGCAGATTTTATGCTTTAATCAAAACATTCCATAATAAGCAAATCGCCTTCACGATAAGTAATTTCTACCATTCCGTCATCTTTTACTTCGTTGCTCGAACCGCTTCTATAACCTAAAGTCAACGATTCGTTTTGCAATGGATAAACGAGATTTTTGGTTGTAATTCCCGAAACCGTACCGACGGGAATTAGAGAAATCGGTGTGCCTTTTGGATACCATTTTTTGAAAGTTGTCGGACACAAAAACACTTTGGAATAATCGTCTAACAAAACGACTTGTAATTGATTTTTGACTTGCACCAAGTTGGTCAAATTGCTAAAAGTGTGATCGGCTCTTCTGCCTGTTGCCCAAACGACATTCACAGCCCGAAAATTATGGTCAATCAAATATTGATAGGCTTTGTCTAAATCGGTAGAGTTTTGATCATCTACTTTAATAACTTTGATAGGTGGATACTGTGCTTGTTCATATTTTTTAAAATCAAAATTACGGTCGAAATCACCAATCAAAACATCTATTTTTATACTCAACTCGAGCACGCGTTCAATAGCACTATCCAAAACTATAATATGCGGAGACCATTCCAGCAATTGATTGAGTAAATCCATGCTACAAGCCTCGCCGTTGGCGATAATCAAAGCCGGTTCTTGATCGTCCCGAACGATATGATGTGATGACATAAACGTTTTATTTAGCTGTAAAATTAAGGAAAATAAAGATAACGAGTAGGGAGAGCTATAATGAAAATTTGACACAAGATTAAAAAATAAAAAATTATACTTTATCGCCTTCTATTATCTAAGTTTGGTAAAATCCTATAAATTTGTAAAAAACTAAACGAATGAAAATAATAGCAGTTATTCCCGCTCGATATAATTCAACTCGTTTTCCGGCCAAGTTGATGCAGGATTTATGTGGAAAACCGGTTATTTTGCGTACTTATGAAGCTACGGTAAACACGGATATTTTTGACGAAGTAATCGTAGCCACCGATTCTGAAGAGATTTTCCGGGTGATACAAGAACATGACGGAAAGGCAGTAATGAGTGAAAAGCAACACGAAAGTGGTAGCGATCGCATTGCCGAAGCTGTGGCAGCTATTGAAGCGGATATTGTAGTGAATGTACAAGGCGATGAACCTTTTGTAAGCCAAGAGAATTTGGCTAAACTGGTTGACATATTCAAGCAAGATGTTCATCAGGCAGTCGATGTGGCTTCGCTGATGTTTCGTATCGCAGAACCCGATGCGGAAAAAAATCCGAATCACGTAAAAGTAGTTGTCGATGACAATGATTTTGCTTTGTATTTTTCACGCAGTCCAATACCATTCAATCGCGACGGAGTTTTACCGGTGGATTATTACCAACATATCGGCGTATATGCTTTTAGGAAATCGGCTTTGATGGCATTTACACAATGGCAACCGGCAAAACTTGAAAATATTGAAAAACTCGAGCAATTGCGGTATCTTGAAAACGGTAAACGCATCAGAATGGCTCTGGTAGAAAAACCTTCAATCGGCATAGATACACCCGAAGATTTGGAAAAAGCTATTGAATTTATGACAAGTAAATAGTGATTAGAAAATAAGTAAATATGCGAATATGCGAATGAGTTAATTAGTCCATTCGCATATTTGTTTATAATAAGTTATATCACCTCATTGGCTTTCAAACACTCCATCATCGTTTGGAATGTACGTTCGATATCGGCATCAAGTCCGATGGAAAAACGAATTAATCCGTCGGTAAGTCCCATTTCTTTTTGTTCGTCTTCCGGTATTTCGGACGAAGTTGATGAGCCCGGAGCACTAAATAATGTTTTGTAAAAACCGAGACTTACAGCGAGATAACCCACATTTTTCTCTTGCATCATTTCCATCGTTGCATTGGCTTTTTCCAACGAACCGGCATCAATGGTCAGCATACCACCAAAGCCATATTTTTCGTTGAACATGGTTTGGTAAAGTTCGTGTCCCGGATGACTTTCTAATCCCGGATAAACGGCTTTGATACCTACTTCTTCAAACTTTTTCGCCAAATACATCGCATTGCGACTATGTTGTTGAATACGAATCGGTAATGTTCGCAGGTTTTTCAAGATACTTGCCGACCGCATGCTGTCCATCGTTGGACCGAGTAACATACAAGCACCGTTGTTCACATCTTTTAAAGCGTTGATAAAATCGGCATCGGCACAGATTACTCCGCCAACCGTATCGCTGCTTCCGTTGATATATTTTGTTAAACTATGAATAATGATATCTGCACCCAATTGTTTTGGCGATACAGACAAAGGCGAAAAGGTATTGTCAACGATAACTTTGATGTTGTTTTTCTTTGCCAAATCTGAAATCCCTTTGATGTCGGCAATTTCGAGTAATGGGTTACTTACCGTTTCCAGATAGATTACTTTGGTGTTTGCTGTAATCAATTGTTCGATAAGGTCTAATTTGGTAATATCTACAAAATCTACTTGAACGCCAAAGCCCGGTAGAAAGTTTTTCATGAAAGCATAGGTTCCGCCATAAATTGTTCGGCTGGAAATGATGTGGTCACCCGATTTGCACAATTGCATGAGCGTGGAAGTAATGGCTCCCATTCCAGAGGCAGTAACATTAGCAGCTTCGGTGTTTTCCATTTTCGCTAAGGCTTCTGCCAAGTATAAATTGCTCGGCGATGAGTGTCGGCTATACAAATAGCAGCCATCGGTGTTGCCTTCGAAGGTGTCGAACATACTTTTTGCAGATAAAAATGTATAAGTGGACGAATCTGATATAGAAGGGTTTACTCCTCCGAATTCTCCGAAAAATTGTAGGTCTTGAATTTTGTTACCTGGGTCAAACATATTTTTGTGTATTTTGAGTTAATAATGAATAAAAATCTGTATCGGTGCAAATTAGTAAAAATATATTTTGTCATATAATAATAATTGTTAATTTTATTCTTTGTAAAAATCAATATCATGAAATTAGATCAAATAGATTTAGAACTACTTAATTATTTACAAGAAGATAGTAAGCAGACGACTAAAGAATTATCGGTAAAACTGGGGATGTCTGTAACAGCAGTTTTTGAACGGATAAAAAAACTTGAACGCAACGAAGTGATTCAGCGTTATGTTGCTATTTTGGATAAGAATAAAATCGAACGTGCTTTTGTGGTGGTTACTTTGGTAAAAATCAAAACACATTCTAAAGAAGCTATATTAGAATTTGAGAAAAAAATCAGTGAACTGCCTGAAGTGTTAGAATGTTTTCATGTGAGTGGCGAATATGATTATGTGTTGAAAATCAGCATAAAAGATATGGAGGATTACCGTGATTTTATGATTTCTAAACTCACTTCTCTCGACGAGGTGTCGAGTACGCAAAGTATGTTTACCATCAAAGAAGTGAAAAATTCTACGGTGTATAAACTATAGATTGTTGTTTATTTGTTTGCTTTTGTACATGTTGAAACCTAAAATTAAAGCTGTAATGACAGTTATGACTGGTAAAAACCAACTACCCAGTCCGAAAGCTTTTTCTAAAGCAACCTGAATAGTTTGGTAGGCAATAAAAAAGAAAATCAATGTGATTAATACTTTTAACATACGCATCAGCCAAACCGCATTTTTATATTGTTTTTCGGCATTTTCTTCTGTGATTTCAACAGCGTAACTATAGGTATGTGGAAATTTTATTACAACACTCAACAATAAAAAAAGTAAAGTAGCGATGAAGGGCAAAGTAAAAATTGCTTCTTTATCGCCAAATGCATCTGCCTCTCCAAATGCGTTGTAATGTGTAGGAATTTCGTCAGGTAAATATTGAAATGAAGCAATGGTAATGACCCATAAAGCAATCAATAGCATATAACCGATGATTTCTATAAACCAGTCGTACTTATTAAGGCGAATTTTAATTTTAGGATGTTTGTTCATGATTTTGAAGTTAGTTTACTACAACTTTAATTCTTCTAAAGGTGTAATCCAAATATAACAGTTGCCAAAAATGAGTGCGAGTATTAAAAAAACGACGATGCATTGTGGTAACAGTTTTTCCCAAAATGAGTAATGATTAGTGTCGAATTTCTGGGTGCTCATCAACAAATAAACACAGACAATTACGGTGATATTCAAGTAAGCAAGAACAATTATTTTTTGGTTGTCAATCACAAAATTCAACAAACCCACCATGATTAAAAGCACTGCGGCAGTGTACATGGTTTGTTTGAGTTTTTGAACAATACTTTTAAAATCTACGTTTTTCTTTTTTTCGTCGCTCATAGTGTTGTAACCAGCGAGTAAACTATCTGCATTTTCATTGTTGGTGATTCCGGCAATGAAGATAAAAACAAACGCTATAATAAAGCCTGTGTACATGTATTTTTTTTGTTACTTGATTTCCTTTAAAAAGCTAACAATCACTGTAATTAAATCTTCTTGAATAGGTAAATCTGGTTTGCTGTATGAAGCCAAATTTTCTTCGTCTTTGGTAATTTCTTTAAAGACGTGGTTCATGTTTTCAATAATAACCATCGTTGAATTAGGATTGGCATTGTGTAATAATTCCGCTTCTTTAGGCTCAACTTGCAAGTCCTTTGTACCGTTGATAATTAAAATCGGAATAGTCAATTTAGCTATTTCTGTTTGAGGATTTCTCTGCATCCAATCAATCAAAAAAGGTTGATTTTGTTCCATATACAACGCTTGTAGCATCGGGTGAACGTCTTTGACGATATTTCCGGCTTTTAGTTCGGTTAAAATTTTATCGTTTGCCTCATTTAGTATAGGTGCCCGTTTGTTGATTTGCTCTCGCAGAATTTCATCAATCGGGCTGCCAGAGCCTGCCAAAGAAATAAAAGCATCAACATTTTTTTCAGATGCACTCATTCCCACCAACGAACCTTCGCTATGTCCGGCGATAATGATGTTTTTATATTTCAAATTATTTTTAAGATAATCAACAATCGTTTCAGCATCATCAATGCCGTGTTGAAAATCCAAAGGTGGAATTTCTTTTTGATTTTTGAGTAAATAAACCACTCGTTTGTCATAAGTAAACACATCGTAATTGTTTTCAGCCAAACCTTCTGCTAAAAATTTCAAGGAATTATTGACAGCCATTCCCAACGAATTTCCATTGCGTGTAGTTGGTCCCGAGCCGGCAATCAGCAAAACAACCGTTTCATTGTTGGGTGAATCATACAAATCGCCGATAAGTTGTTCAGACACTTGAATTTCTTTTACATCAAAAGCTTGTGCAAACGTAGAAAAGCTACATAATACACCAAGAATAATAAAAATGTTTTTCATCGTTAAAAATTTAAAGAGTTAATGGTATAAGAAGCGACCAGGTCGGCAATAATCAAAGCTAAGGTAAATGCGACATAATGAATCGCTTTTCTGCTATGCGTAGCTGTTTTAAAACCGGTTACAAACAGGTAAATATAATACACAATAATCGGCAGCGAAATAAGGGAAATGATAATAAACAAAGCCGATGGCATAGCAGCGTATATTCCGCCTTCGAGCATCGCTTGGTTCATGACTTCGACTTCGCGGGTTTGAAAGTGATTAATGTTTTGTAAACCAAGAAGATAAAACGGAATAAAACCAATGATAACGGTATTGAAAATATCCACAAATCGTGTTTTTTTATTGACGATTTTTCCCGCAACAAAAAAGAAAATAGACAAAACAGCAGTTATCAAAAATTGATTGAACAACGCTTTCCAAATCGTTACTTCATTCAGCGGATTCATGCGTAAAACCTGAAATTCAACATCGCAAAAATGAGAAATACAGATACTGCATACAAAACCTATCAAACCGATAATCAGTAAAGTGCGTTCTTGTAACCATTTAAACGGATTGAGTAAAAGTTTAATTATTTTCATCGTCATAACGGTTTTTGAGTTGGACGGTTTTTGCTATCATGTCATCTAATTGGTTACGGAGCGTGGGGTAGCTCACGCCAACTTGTTTTGCCATTTCTTTCAAACTGCCACTGTGCAAAAAGAATTGCAATACAAACTCTTGTTCTTTGGGCGATAATTGCATGAAAACAGGCAATGGAAAACTGCCGGAAACTTTGGTTTGGCATTCGTCGCAGACCAATTCCGATACTTTAAGCCGACTTTCACAGCTTGGACAAATGTTGGGTATTTTTAAATTCAATTTTAATTTTATTAAAAATGTTTTTTACAAAATTAAAATTTATTTGTACAAATAAAAATATTTGCCCGCTTTTTTTACTTCGTTTTTTTCTTGCTTATTGCCAACATCAATAAAATGGTAATGAGAGCATTCAAAAGAATCAATTCGTTGTCAAATACATAATCGCCAAAGAATAGCGAAGAATTATCCACAATCCACCAAGTGAGTAGAGGAGAAGCTACGCAAATAAACGGCATCCATTTATCTTTGACCAATCGGTTTTTGAAAAGTAAAGTATAAATAAACAACCCCAATAATGGACCATAAGTGTAGGAAGCTATCCGGAAAATCATGCTTACCACCGATTTGTCATTGATGGAATTGAAAATAATAATGACCAAAAACATCAGAAAAGCAAAGGATAAATGTACAGCATATCGCGTGCGGATTTTCCTTTTTTCAGACGATTTCACATCTTTGTCCATACCTAAAAAATCAACGCAGAAAGAGGTGGTCAAAGCTGTGAGAGCAGAGTCGGTTGTAGCAAAAGTAGCTGCGACAATTCCCAATACAAAAATTACAGCCGGAATGCCTGCCATGTGGTTAATGGCAATTTCCGGAAAAAGATAATCTGTTCTGGCGTGTCCTAATTCATCTACCGGAATCGCAATACCGTTTTTCTCGGCATAAATGTACAGCAACGCCCCAACCGAAAGAAAAAATAGGTTAATCAGTACGAAAATTCCGGTAAACGTGAACATGTTTTTTTGTGCATCTTTGATATTGGCACAACTGAGGTTTTTTTGCATCAAATCTTGGTCTAAACCAACCATTGCCAAAGTAACAAATACACCGCCCAGAAATTGTTTGACAAAATGATAATTGCTTCCGATGAAATCTTCAAAGAAAAATATTTTGGAATAATTCGACTCTTTAACCGATTCAAAAGCTTCAACGGCAGAAAAGTCTAAAGAAAGACAGATAAAAATAATTGTGGACACCACAGCCGAAACCAGAAAAAATGTCTGCAAAGTGTCGGTAACGATGATAGTTTTGAGTCCGGCTTTGTAGGTATAGGCAAATATAAACAGCAAACTTAGTATAACCGTCATGGCAAACGGAATGTTGTATGCGTCAAAAACATAGCGTTGCAACACAATAACTACCAAATATAACCGGAATGCCGATCCGACGGTACGACTCAGCAAAAAGATTGTTGCGGCTGATTTATAGCTGTAAATCCCTAATTTTTTTTCAAAATAGGTGTAAATAGAAACCAGATTCAACCGATAATATAACGGTAATAAAACCGTGGCTGTCAACAGAAAACCGACAGCATTACCCAGCACAAACTGGAAATATTTGAATTGCTCGCCGTTGGGCGAACCGCCCTCACCGGGAACGGATATTAATGTTACGCCCGACTAAGCCGTACCGATGATTCCGAAAGCAACCAGATACCATTTTGCATTTTTGTTTGCCTGAAAAAAAGCACTGTTACTGTTGTCTTTCCGGCTCATGAACCACGAAATGGTCAGTAACATTAAAAAGTAAACAATGATGATAGTGAGTATCGTATTTGCTGACATAAATTACGGTTTGAATGTCAAAAGTAAATAATAATCTCAATAATACGGTTAATCGTGTTCAATTTAATATAAAAACGTAATTTTGCCATTATGGAATATCCGTCTAAATTGTTAGAAAAGGCAGTCGACCAAATGTCGCAATTACCCGGCGTTGGCAAACGTACAGCTTTGCGTTTGATGCTTCATCTGCTCAGGCAGCCCGAACACCAGACTTTTGAATTGGCAAAAGCTTTGCATCAGTTGAGAGAAAATATCAATTATTGCCCGAAATGTTACACGATTTGTGATGAGGGATTGTGTGATATTTGCCGGAACCCTTCCAGAGACAGGTCAATCATTTGCGTGGTGGAAGATGTACGTGATGTGATGGCTATCGAAAATACCCAGCAATTTCGCGGATTATATCACGTTCTCGGCGGAAAAATTTCGCCTATGGACGGCATTGGTCCGCACCAGTTACATATCAAACCGTTGGTAGAACGCATCAAGGAAGGCAATGTACAGGAAATTATATTTGCACTGAGTTCAACGATGGAAGGTGATACGACTAATTATTATATCTACAAGCAAATCAAGGATTTCGATGTAAAAACTTCGACTATCGCAAGAGGAATTGCAGTAGGCGACGAAATCGAATTTGCCGATGAAATTACTTTAGGGCGAAGTCTTATACACAGAATTCCGTTTGAAAATTCAATTGGAGGCTGAGATGAAGTTTTAAGTTTAAAAGTTTCAAGTTTTTGA
>DATGOD010000001.1:0-41592 GCA_035306305.1 Flavobacterium sp. | reverse complement strand
TCCAGGAATGGTTGTTCCGGTAAGAGAAGATGAATTGAGTAGCGGATTGATTGGAAGTAATTTTAGTTTTGAATATCAGTTTGAAGACTGGACAAGCAATGGTAATGGAGGAAATGCATTTTACGCCATTTCAACCTTTGTAGTGGTAAAAAGTAATTCGCCGATTAACAATCTTCCGGTAGTAACGGATTGATAATTTTCCGATTCAGATATTTAAGGAGCACAGCAATTATTGCTGTGCTTTTTTCTTTTGAACACTTGGGATTTTATCCTTACCTTTCGCCTACTTTAATCCAAAGTGTTTATGACTAAGATTTATCAAGATAAAATCGCAGAACAAACGCAGCTTGTAGCTAAACTAAAACAAATATCTAACTGGTTGAGTTTTTTGAGATTGTCTGTTGTAGTGTTGTTTCTCACGAGTTTGTATCAGGTTTTGATTGTGCAAAATGAAGGCAAAAATTGGCAATATTTGTTATTTGGAGCAGCTGTCGGATTTGTTATTTTGTTAATGATATATCAAAAAAATGCAACTAAATTAGCTTATCACAAGCAATTATTACAGCTCAATAAAGATGAATATAACTATTTGACTAATAATGAACTTGCTTTTGAAAATGGGGCTGACTTTGTCGATAACCAACATGCTAATAGTTTTGATTTGGATATATTTGGAGACAAATCACTTTTTCAGCATATCAATCGCACGAAATTGGCTTTAGGCAAAAAACAATTAGCCCGATTATTTACAGAAACAGTCCAACCAAAAGAAGTAATTCGACGCCAAAAAGCAGTTCAAGAATTGAGTGAACAATTTGCAATGAGACAACATTTTTCTGTTCTTTCTGCCTTGTCGGAAGATAAAGAAGAATATACCGAAAATTTACACCGTTGGGCAAAAAATACTTCAAAAAGCAAAAAAGGAATCGGCTATTATTTGGCTTATTTATTTCCGATAATATTTTTGATTTTAGTGATTTTATACATTTTTGACCACACATTGATAAATCCTAATTGGATTGGATATGTGTTTATAATCAATATGTTATGTGTGGGGGTTAATTTGAAGCATATTAGTAATGAAATTCAAAATTCATCTAAAATAGCCCAAACTTTATCGACTTATTCTGGATTGACAAAGATAGTAAAAGACACACATTTTCAGTCGGAATTATTAGTGCAAAAACAACAAGAACTGATATCCGAAACCGATTCTGCGGATGTGTTTATCAAGCAACTCTCACGACTATTTGAACAACTCGATACTGTCGCCAATATGTTTGTGTCAATTTTGCTCAATGGCTTGTTTCAATATCATAATCATGTTTATTTTCGAGTTGCGAAATGGAAATCTGTTCACAGTTATCAGCTTTTTCAATGGATGAACACGGTTGCCGAAATCGAAGCGTTGAACAGTTTGGCTAATTTGGCGTACAACAATCCAGATTATGTATATCCAACAATTAATGAGGAAAATCGTTTTGCGTTCGAACAACTTGGTCATCCATTAATTGACAAAAACAAACGAGTGTGTAACGATATTGATTTTCAGCAACAGCGATTAACGATTCTTACCGGTTCAAATATGTCGGGCAAAAGTACTTTTTTACGAGCCATTGGCGTGAATTTATTGCTTGCCGGAGCAGGTGCGCCCGTATGTGCATCAGTGGCGACAGTTTGTCCGATTCCGCTTTGGGTTTCTATGCGATTAACCGATTCACTCAAAGACGGGGAGTCTTATTTTTATGCTGAGGTAAAAAGGCTTAAACAGATTGTGGTTGAAGCACAAAAACAACCGATTTTTGTATTGTTGGACGAAATTCTACGTGGCACCAATTCTGATGATAAAACACAAGGAACGATTGGTGTAATTGAAAAAATGGTGCAATGCAAAGCAACCGGAATGATTGCTACACACGATTTAGAAGTTTGTTCGGTCGAAAATAAATACCCGAATGTACTGACAAACAAATCGTTTGAAGGCGTGATTGCTAACGATGAATTGTCGTTTGATTACAAATTACGAAACGGCATCTGCCAAAATAAAAACGCTACTTTTATTATGCAAAAAATGGAGATTATTTAGCATAATTGGTTATATCAAATCTGTTGAATAACGAGCGAAAACTGCCTAAACCAAGTGCTAGTTTTCTCAATAGCATTAGATTGTTTTGTCAAAATATTTTTCTCTGTTTGAAGATTCTCTGTTTCTTTCTTCCCAGAGGTACTTACAGGTGATAGTACTTATTGAGTGCCTGTTTTTAGTTCGTAAGGGATGGCATTTGCTATTTTTTCCAGAGCAACAGTAGGAGGAAATCCTTGCTTAGGTAAGGGGAAATGAATAATTATTTCGTTTTTTATCATATCTTTGCCAACACTTTTTATCCCAAAAAAGTTTAAATTACCTCTAATAAGACAAATTAATGACAACATTTGGAACCTTATATTTAATTCCAGTAATGCTGGGCGACACACCTGCCAACGAAGTATTACCAGCAAGTGTTTTGCGTGTTGTGGCACTTGTTGACGATTATGTGGTCGAAAACAGCAAAGTAGCTCGAAAATTCATCAAAGCCATGTGTCCCGAAAAAGTACAAGCTACGCTAAATCTATTCGAGTTGAACAAACACACTGACGAAACGGAAATCAAGTCCTTTTTGCAACCTTTGCTGGAAGGAAAAAATATGGGCTTGATGAGCGATGCTGGTTGTCCCGGAGTTGCCGATCCTGGTGCAGCAATTGTAGCCTTGGCACACGAAAAAGGCATCAAAGTAGTTCCGCTTACAGGACCGTCATCTATATTGTTGTCACTGATGGGCTCCGGAATGAATGGGCAATCGTTTACGTTTAACGGTTATTTGCCCATCGACAAAAGCGAGAAAAAAGCGATGCTGAAAAATCTGGAAAAATGGTCGTTTGAACGCAATCAATCGCAAATTTTTATTGAAACGCCTTATCGAAATAATCAATTATTGGAAGAAATGACACAGGTTTTGCATCCGAATACATCGCTGTGTGTGGCGTGCGATTTAACGCTTCCTACAGAAATTATGCTCACAAAACCAATCAGCTTCTGGAAAAAACATAAAATAGATTTACACAAACGTCCGTGTATTTTTATTGTACATCGACGGTGATAATTATACAATTTTTATCTCAAAAATCGTTGTATATTTGTAGCTTGTAAACCTTTCTATGAAATTTGAATTATTACAGACAGATTCACTGTCAAAAGCTCGTGCAGGTGCTATTACAACAGATCATGGAGTGATAGAAACACCAATTTTTATGCCTGTTGGAACTGTTGCCAGCGTTAAAGGCGTGCATCAACGTGAATTAAAGCAAGACATCAATCCTGATATTATTTTAGGAAACACTTATCATTTGTATTTGCGTCCGCAAACGGAAATTTTGGAAAAAGCCGGAGGATTACATCGTTTTATGAATTGGGATAGAAATATCTTAACCGATTCGGGCGGTTTTCAAGTATATTCGCTGGCTGGAAGAAGAAAAATTAAGGAAGAAGGCGTAAAATTCAAATCTCATATTGATGGTTCTTATCATTTCTTTTCACCGGAAAACGTCATGGATATTCAGCGTTCGATTGGTGCCGACATCATCATGGCTTTTGATGAATGTACACCTTATCCTTGCGATTACAATTATGCCAAACGCTCCATGCACATGACACATCGCTGGCTCGACAGATGTATCAATCGCTTTAATGAAACGGAGCCAAAATATGGCTATGAGCAACAACTTTTTCCAATTGTTCAAGGTTCTACATACAAAGATTTGAGAGCACAATCGGCAGAGTATATCGCCAATGCAGGTGCTTTTGGCAACGCAATTGGCGGATTATCGGTTGGCGAACCCGCCGAAGAAATGTATGAAATGTGTGAGGTTGTTACCAATATTTTGCCCCAAGACAAACCAAGATATTTAATGGGCGTAGGAACACCTGTGAATATTTTGGAAAATATCGCTTTAGGAATCGACATGTTTGATTGTGTGATGCCTACGCGAAATGCAAGAAATGGCATGCTGTTTACCTCAGAAGGTTCAATCAATATCAAAAACAAAAAATGGGCAGATGATTTTTCGCCTATCGACCCGATGGGACATACGTGGGTAGATACAGATTATTCCAAAGCTTATCTGAGACATTTATTTATTTCAAACGAATATTTAGGCAAACAAATTGCAACAATTCACAACTTAGGATTTTATATGTGGCTCGTTAGAGAAGCACGCCGACAAATATTGGCCGGTACTTTTTATACATGGAAAGAACAAATGGTCAAAAAACTAGCAACCAGATTGTAATGAAGATTATTGATTGGTACATACTCAAACGATATTTAGGCACCTTTTCGGTCATGATTTTGCTATTCATACCGATAGGCATCATCATTGACGTTACCGAAAAAATCAATCGTATTTTGGATAACAATGCTCCGTTGGACGAAGTGATTGTATATTACCTCAACTTCACGGTTTATTTTGCCAATATGTTGTTTCCTATTTTTCTGTTTATATCTATTATTTGGTTTACTTCCAAATTGGCAAACAACAGCGAAATCATAGCAATATTGAGTTCCGGGATTTCATTTTTTCGTTTCCTACGACCTTATTTTATTGGAGCAACACTCATCTCGATATTTGCTTTGCTGATGGGATTTTTTGTTGTCCCGAAATCAAGTTTGGGTTACAACGAATTCCGGTATAAATATATGAAACGAAAAGAAATTCGGGAAACATACAACGTATATCGGCAAATCAATGAAAATGATTTTATTTATGTAAGTAATTTTAATTTGCCCAATCAAACCGGTTATAATTTTAGCTACGAAAGTTTTGATGGCAATCATCTGAAATATAAAATCAAAGCTTCGAGAATTACCTACAACCCAGAAAGTCAAGATTATACATTGTCGAATTACGAAAAACGCATCGTTGGCGAAAACAATGACATCATCGAGAAAGAAAACAAAAAAAACATGCATTTCGATTTCGATTTAGAAGATTTGACGCCTACAATTTACGCTGCTGAAACGATGACTTTGGGCGAATTAAACCGCTTTATTGAACGAGAAAAAATGAGAGGTTCGTCGAATATCGACACTTATTTGGTGGTCAAATACCGCAAATATAGCGTTCCGGTTTCAGCTTTTATCCTCACGATTATTGCCGTTTCGGTTTCGTCTATGAAACGTCGTGGAGGTATCGGAATCAATCTTGCTTTAGGGATGTCTTTGGCGTTTATCTATATTTTCTTTGACAAAATTTTTGGCACATTAGGTCAATCTTCCAGTATGAATCCTTTTATTGCTGTGTGGACACCTAATATTTTATTCGCTTTATTGGCCATTTATCTATTAAACAATGCTAAACGATAACATCAAAAACCAACTTCAACTCCATTTGGTTGTATTTGTTTGGGGGTTCACTGCCGTACTCGGTGCTTTAATCAGTATTGGGGCGTTGCCTTTGGTATTCATACGCATGGTCATCGCCTTGGTTATCGTCGGGATGTACTTGATGTGGAAGAAAAAATATCGAAAATTCAGTCGAAAAGAAATCATTTTATTTTTTGGTGCTGGCGTAGTGATTGCCTTGCATTGGTTCGCATTTTTTCATGCAATTAAGATATCCAATGTATCGGTTACCTTGGCTTGTTTATCGACCGGAGCGTTTTTTACTTCCTTATTGGAACCTTATTTTTTCAAACGACCGATAGTGAAATATGAAGTGTTCTTGGGCGGAATGGTTATTTTGGGCTTAGCCTTAATTTTTAGTTTTGAAACTCAATATTTTTACGGAATTCTTACTGCACTAACCGCTGCTCTGCTCTCCGCATCATTTTCTATCATTAATGCGAAGCTCATCAATAAATATCCCAACGATAGCGTCATCATCAGCTTTTATGAAATTTTGGGCGGCGTACTCTTCTTGCTCCTTGTGCTATTACTCAACGGCAATCTAGACATAACAATCTACGAAAGCTTATCTCTCTACGATTGGTTATGGTTATTTTTACTCGGTTCGATATGCACCGCCTATCCTTTTATCGCCTCCCTAAACATCATGCGATATTTATCTCCATACACCGTTATGCTTACGATAAACTTAGAACCAATCTACGGTATTTTATTAGCTGTTTTGGTATTTGGAGAAAAAGAAAGTATGACACCGCAATTTTATCTAGGCGGATTAATCATACTTTTGACCGTGTTGGCTAACGGCTATTTTAAAAATACAGCTAAAAAGCGACAAAAGATTTAATAATATTTTATATTTGTATTCTCAAAACAAATTAAGAAAGACAATGGAATATTTGGATTTTGAACTTCCAATAAAAGAGTTAACGGAACAGTTAGACAAGTGCCAAATCATTGGAAAAGAATCTGATGTGGATGTGAGTGAGACTTGTAAGAATATCGAGCAAAAACTACTTGAAAAGAAAAAAGAAATATACGAAAACCTCACTCCTTGGCAGAGAGTGCAACTGTCAAGACATCCGAACAGACCTTACACGATGGATTATATCAACGCTTTGTGCGGAGATACTTTTATGGAATTACACGGCGACCGCAATGTACATGACGACAAAGCCATGGTGGGTGGTTTAGGAAAAATAGACAACCAATCGTTCATGTTTATCGGGCAACAAAAAGGTCACAACACCAAAACCCGTCAATACAGAAACTTTGGTATGGCAAACCCGGAAGGTTATCGAAAAGCCTTGAGATTGATGCGTATGGCAGAGAAATTCAACATTCCGATTGTAACGCTTGTGGATACTCCAGGAGCTTACCCGGGATTGGAGGCAGAAGAACGCGGACAAGGAGAAGCCATTGCACGAAACATCATGGATATGTTCCAAATAAAAGTGCCTATTATCGTGATTATCATCGGCGAAGGTGCGTCAGGAGGAGCTTTAGGAATTGGTGTGGGCGACAAAGTGTGTATGCTCGAAAACACTTGGTATTCTGTGATTTCGCCAGAATCTTGTTCTTCTATTTTATGGAGAAGTTGGGATTTTAAAGAGCAAGCAGCAGAATCGTTAAAGCTGACTGCACAAGACATGAAGAAGAACAAACTCATTGATGAGATTATTCCGGAACCTCTTGGTGGTGCACATTATGACCGAGCAACAACATTTGAAACCGTGAGGAAAACTATCGTGAAAACTTATAAATCTTTAGCCAAAAAAGAAGCTGACGAATTACTTGCCGAACGTATGGCTAAATATGAAGCGATGGGCGAATTTAAAGAATAGTCAAATTTTTTTTTAATACAGAAACCGAGCAGCAATGTTCGGTTTTTTTATGGGAATTTTGTATATTTGATGTATTCATAATTTTTATGCTAAGAGAAACATTCATAAAGCTTTCGACAAATTATACCGATGATATTCGTTTGATAGAGGAGCTATGGACTGAAATCGAAAAAAACTATTCTAACCCGAAAAGATATTACCATACTTTACAACATCTTGAAAATATTTTTATTCAACTAACTGAAATAAAAAGTGAAATACAAGATTGGGACACTATTTTGTTTACACTTTATTACCACGACATTGTTTACAATACAGCAAAATCTGACAATGAAGAAAAAAGTGCTGTTTTAGCTAAAAAGCGTCTCCAACAAATCCACGTACAGCAAGAAAAAATAGCTTTTTGCGTACAACAAATTTTAGCTACAAAATCTCATATTCAAACCACAAACAGTGATACAAATTATTTTACAGACGCTGATTTATCCATATTAGGACAAGAATGGGAAACCTATTTATCCTATTTGAAAAATATAAAAAAAGAATACGCCATTTATCCTGACAAAATATACAACGCTGGAAGAAAAAAAGTATTAAAGCACTTTTTAAATATGGACAGAATATTCAAAACAGATATTTTTTTCAATCAATTTGAAGCACAAGCCAAAAAGAACTTAACCAACGAATTAAACAATTTATAAATAGACTTTCAATAAATTATTCATTTCTTTGAAACAAAAAAACTTATTACATTTTATCAACAGCTATTGATAACTTGTAAAATAAATTTTTCGTTCTATACATTAAAAATCCTACATTTGTGAGTATGGAAAGTAAGCAACTCTTTGTTTCGAGAAACAATCAAAACCCTGAAATTATCACCTTGCAAAAAGGCAAATTACCCCCACAAGCCATTGATTTGGAAGAGGCTGTGCTGGGTGCAATGATGATTGATAAAAAAGGCGTCGATGAAACTATCGATATCCTTACTCCCGAAGCTTTTTACAAAGAATCGCACCAATATATATTCGATGCCATCAAAAAATTGTTTGATGACAACGAACCTATTGATTTACTTGCTGTTTCCAACCAATTACGAAAAGACGGTAAACTCGAATTGGCTGGCGGAGATTATTATCTTGTCGAGCTTACGCAAAAAGTGTCCTCTTCGGCACACGTCGAGTATCATGCGAGAATTATCCTTGAAAAACATATTCAACGCAGTTTAATTAGAATTTCTTCTGAAATTATCGAAGATTCTTATGACGAAACTACGGATGTATTTGAACTGTTAGATAAGGCTGAATCGAAATTATACGATGTTACACAAGGAAACCTCAAAAGAAATTCTGAAACAGCACAAGATTTGGTAGCTCAGGCTAAAAAACGAATCGAAGAAATCGGTAAAAGAGAAGGATTATCAGGCTTAGCAACTGGTTTTCACAAATTAGATGCACTTACATCTGGATGGCAACCTTCTGACCTTATTATTATTGCAGCACGTCCGGGGATGGGTAAAACCGCCTTTGTATTGTCTATGGCACGTAATATCGCTATTGATGGTGGACAAGGTGTAGCCGTTTTCTCTCTAGAAATGTCTTCTGTACAACTCATCACAAGATTAATTTCTGCTGAAACCGGGTTAGGTTCAGAAAAATTGAGAACCGGGAGATTAGAAGAACACGAATGGAAACAACTCAATGTAAAAGTAAAAGACTTAGAAAAAGCTCCTTTGTATATTGATGACACTGCTTCACTGTCAATTTTTGACTTACGTGCAAAAGCCAGAAGATTGAAATCACAACACGATATTAAACTCATTATCGTCGATTATTTACAATTGATGACTGCAGGAAACTCTAACAACAAAGGAGGTGGAAACCGTGAACAAGAAATTTCAACTATTTCTAGAAACTTAAAAGCTTTGGCAAAAGAGTTAGATATTCCGGTGATTGCTTTATCTCAGTTGTCTCGGGCAGTAGAAACACGTGGTCCTTCCAAAAGACCTTTGCTTTCCGATTTGAGGGAATCAGGTGCGATTGAGCAAGATGCTGATATTGTGTCTTTTATATACAGGCCTGAATACTACAAAATCGAAGAATGGGATGATGAAGAAGCTTCTCCAACAGCTGGGCAAGCCGAATTTATCGTAGCCAAGCATAGAAATGGTGGTTTGGATAATATCCGTTTGAAATTTATCGGTAAATATGGTAAGTTCGATAACTTGGAGGAAAATAATTTTGCCTTTGATGAAATGCCATCGCGTATGAATGTAGATGATCAAGATTTTATACAAAACCTACCTTCAAGTAGTGAGGCTTTTGGTGACGACGATAGCGATTTGCCGTTTTAACTCTGCTTATGAATCCCATACACACAATGGCGGCAACCGTTTTTGCAACATCTGCCTTTGAGGTAATGATATAATTCGGTAAAAACAAAAAAGCCGTTTTCCATATAAAAGTGTACGCCTTCGACCATTTCGGTGGGACGTTTTGGGAATTTGTTTTCTAATGAAAATTTGGCTAGCTCGTCAAACTTTTTCAAACAATCGTTGCACAAACAATCGTGCTGTGTTTTTTCATACAAAAACGCAACGGTTTCGTCCAGCAATTCTATTTTCTGACAATCGCAATTGGCAATATCATAGACTTTACAAACAATCGGTTTGTGGCAATGGGTACATTTTTGGGTTTTCATTTTTCTTTCCAACATTTAATCATACAATTCTTCTCCCTTTTTTATTCTGTCATCAAATCGAAAATCAGACAAATTCCCTTCCAGCGTTTCGTAAATACCTTTAATATCAGTTGTTTTGTTCGTTTGCGTATTAATAACTTTAATTCCCGTACTAGATTTATTTCCTACAGCAAAATAAGTATCGTACACAACATATTTAAAATGATTGACCGAAAATGCTAAATAATCCAATCGCATTCCTTCGTTCCGAACACCGCCGCCTCGCATCCAACCAGAATATTCAAATTTCTCAAAACTACTTTTATCTTTTTGTTCTGGATATTCCATTTCGACTTGTTCCGAAGTTCCAAATCTGTAAACGATATATTCTTCGTTTTTATCCATACAAATGGTTAATATTTTTCCGTTTTTTGTCTGAAAAGTGAAAATCAGTTTTTCATTTTTCAATTGATATTTTTCGTTGTTGATTCTTTCAATTTCGTGGATTTGTTGGGTATTACATTCAAAAGATTGTAATCCGAAAATGAACAATAAGAATAGAAAAAGCTTTTTCATTTATTATACATTATTTTACGACTAAAGACAGAAATTATTCCAAATAACAACAATATAATAATTGAATTTGCAAATCCATTATCAAACAACATTAACCCCCTTACAATTTTATTACCAAACAAAACATAAATAACTAATGCAAAAACAATTACAAATATTATCTGCAATAAATTATTGTTTATATTCTTGAATAAAAAATATACGATAGGAAGTGCTAATAAAATAGGTAGCAAGGTTATGACTAATAACCTATTTTCAAAAACAGACACATTTTCATAATTCAATTCTAAAGGAAAAAATTCATTTTTCATACTATAAAACAAAACTATCAAAGTGCGAAATATCATCATAATAGAAACACTCATAACAATATGTAAGAGAGTTTTATAGCCGTATATTTTTCTATCATTATTCATATTTTCTTATAATTCTTTCACACCAAATCCCATTTCATCGTGAATAAACTGATTGTTCTGGCAATATTTCGACAATTCATTTTGTATAAAATCCTGAACTTCGGTTTTATGTTTTTCGGGATACAAAACGTGCACATTCGCACCGGCATCTAAGGTAAAACAAACCGGAACTTTGGTTTCTTGTCGGAATTTCCAAATTTGATTAATGATTTCCAGCGTATTGGGTTTCATCAACATAAAATACGGCATCGAAGTCATCATCATTGCGTGCAACGTCAAGGCTTCGCTTTCTACCAAAGCAATAAAGGCTTCCAAATCGCCCGATTGTAAAATATTTTTCAGTTTTGCAATGTTTTCATGTGCTTGTTCAAAACGTTTTGCGGCAAACGGATGATGGTGCATCAACTCGTGCCCAACGGTACTCGACACTTGTTTTTCGCCTTTATCGACCAACAAAATCGTGTCTTGATAGTTGTTAAAAACCGAATGAACCTCATAAGGAAATGCCACGCCGAACAAATCGGAACTGTTTTCAATACTTGCCGTTTCGCCCCAAACTACGATGTTTCCTTTAATACTTCTGCACGCACTTCCCGAACCTAGTCTTGCCAATAACGATGCTTTTTGTTCGTAATAATCTTCGGATTGATCTGGGTTTACTAAGCGTTCCAAAGCGATGATATTTGCCGATAACGCCGCCATTCCCGATGCCGACGATGCAATCCCCGAACTGTGCGGAAAAGTATTTTGCGTGTCGATTGTGAAATGATAATCCAAAATATACGGACACAAATCCTGAATGCGTTCAAAGTATTTTTGAATCTTTGGTCGGAATGATTCTTTGGGTTGCCCTTCAAACAACAAATCAAACGAAATGCTTTTTTCGTCCTTAGTTTCGTAAGTTAATGTGGTCATGGTTTTACAATGATTCAACGTGAAACTCAACGACGGATTTGCCGGAATTTGGCTCTCTTTTTTGCCCCAATATTTGACCAAAGCAATGTTACTGGGTGCGGAAAAAGTGAAAGATCCTTTTTCGTTTAATTTTTTATAGTTTGCTGTTTTATATGTACTTAAATTCATCATTATTTATTTTTTATTCGCAATCGCTTGCGCTGCCAAAAAACCCGTAGTCCACGCGTTTTGAAAATTAAATCCGCCGGTAATGGCGTCTATGTTCAAAATTTCGCCGGTAAAATACAAATTATTATGCAATTTGCTTTCCATTGTTTTGAAATTTACTTCTTTTAAATCAATGCCGCCGGCGGTTACGAACTCGTCTTTAAAAGTACTTTTGCCGTTTACTTCATATTCTGTTTGTACCAGTTTATAGGTCAATGCAATCAATTGTTTTTTAGTGGTTTCCACCCATATTTTTTCTGTATCTATCTCTGCTGACTCTATCAAATATTTCCAAATTCGTTGAGTAAATCCAAACGGAGATTTTGTCCCTATAGATTTTTTCGGATGCTGATTTTTAAATGTTTGCAATGCCATTAAAACCTCATCAAAATGACTATGATTCAACCAATTAATTTGCAAAGTAAATCGATAATCACAGGTTGCTAATTCTCTTGCTCCCCAAGCTGATAATCGCAAAATAGCCGGTCCGCTCAAGCCCCAATGCGTGATAAGCAAGTCGCCTTCAGCCGTCAGTTTGCTATTTTTAATTTTCAGTGTAACGGGCGAAACCGAATTTCCCATCAGCTGATGTAATTTTTTGTCCGGTATATTAAAAGTAAACAGCGATGGAACAGGTGGAATAATGGTGTGTTCCACGTTTTTCATCACTTTCCAAATTTGCGGACTACTACCCGATGCAATAACCAAATTATCGGTTTTTATTTCTCTTTCCGAAGTTCTTACTATCCATTGATTCGCTGATTTTTCAATTGATTTAACGCCGCAAGAAGTTCGTATTTCTATTCCTAATCTGTTTGTTTCATTAAGAAAACAATCAATAATCGTTTGCGAGTTATCAGAAACCGGAAAAATACGTCCATCGTCTTCGATTTTCAATTCAACGCCTTTGTTTTCGAGCCATTCCATCATATCTCCAGTCGAAAACGTATGAAAAGGTCCGCGAAGTTCTCGCTCTCCTCTCGGATAATATTTTACCAAAACGCTCGGCACAAAACACGCATGCGTAACATTGCAACGTCCTCCACCTGAAATCTTTACTTTGCTTAAGACCTCTTTGTTTTTTTCGAGAATAAGTATCTTCAAAGCATTATTTTGCTCTGCCATATTGATTGCCGCAAAAAAACCTGACGCCCCGCCTCCAACGATAACCACATCATAGTCAATCATATAAGTAAATTTTTAATCTTTTGATAACCTATTTTATTTTAGCAATTGTATCAAATTTCGTACATTGCCACAAAAATACAGAATATTCATCCCTTTAAAGGTATGATTGATTAAAATAAACTTTACCTATGAGAAAATTTTTGATATTTACCTCAGCATTATTTCTTTTGGCAAGTTGTAAAAGCAAAAAAGTAGCTGTACAAGCCGAAGGAAAGACAGAAACTATTGAAAAAACAGAAGAAAAATCTGAAAGAGAAATTTTTTATACTGAACAAGTTCGCAATGATTTTAGGGCTGTTTCAGACAAAACCAGAGATGAATTTTTGAACGGTTATCGAGCCACAGACAAAAAATACTCTATATTATTTTTTACGCAAGGTTTTAATAGCGAAGAAGTTACTGTTAAAAACGAAAGCGATGTTTTATTCAAAGGGTTGGTTACAACAGACAAAAGTACTGGTTTGGCTAAAAATATGCGGATTGTAAATACGGAAGAAACCGAAATATATGATGCTGGTTCAAAAAAGACTATTTACATCGCTCCAGAAATGGCTTCTAAATACAAATTCATTTATGTAATGAAAGGAAATCAGTCTGAAGAAAAACCTTATAAAATCACATATAGTGATAATCTCAGACCAGCGAGGTAGTTTTCATCTTTATATACAAAAAACTCAGCAAATATTATATGTTCGCTGAGTTTTTTTATATGAATAAATTCGTTTTATTTTATAGAATATCAATTCGAAACTACTTTCAATCCTACAATAGAAGCAATCAATGTAAAAATGAAAAATAGTCGCCAGAAATCAACCGGTTCTTTGAAAAACAAAATACCGACCAATACCGTCCCTACTGCTCCGATTCCGCTCCAAACAGCGTAGGCAGTGCCTAATGGTAAGGTTTGACTGGCTTTGATGAGCAGTCCCATGCTTACCGATACACTGACAATAAATCCGAGATACCACAACCACATTTCTATGCCTGTGGCTTCTTTGGCTTTGCCGATACAAAAAGTAAATAATACTTCAAATAACCCACCTATGATTAATAAAATCCAATTCATATTTTCTATTTATGACAATACATTTTTAATACGCGTAAAGGCTTCTACGAGTTGTTCTTCGCTGGTTGCATACGACAATCGGATACAATTTGGATTACCAAAGGCATCTCCGGTAACCGTAGCTACATTGGCTTTTTCCAACAAATACATAGAAAAATCGGCGGCATTATTTATTTTAACTCCGTTTAATTCTTTTCCAAAATAATAAGAAACATCCGGAAAAAGATAAAAAGCACCTTCCGGCACATTAATTTCAAAATGCGGAATCTGACGAGTTAATTCAATCACCAAATCTCGTCTTTTCTTAAAAGTAGCTACCATTTGCTGCAATACTTCCGGGTTGGCTTCAACCGCAGCGATTGTTGCACGCTGAGCGATAGAATTGGCTCCGCTGGTTACCTGTCCTTGCAATTTCACACAGGCTTTGGCAATCCACGCCGGTGCACCAATATATCCGATACGCCAACCAGTCATCGCAAACGCTTTGGCAACGCCATTCACAGTGATTGTTCGCTCTTTCATTCCATCAATAGCAGCCATACTAACCGCTTGTCCGCTGAAATTAATATGTTCATAAATTTCATCTGAAACCACAAAAATGTTTGGATGTTGTTTCAAAACGACGGCTAATTTTTCTAATTCTTCTCGACTATATACAGAACCTGACGGATTACAAGGCGAACTATACCAAAGCATTTTAGTCTTTGGTGTAATAGCTTTTGCCAATTGTTCCGGAGTCATTTTAAAATCGGTAGAAATATCTGTTGGAACCTCAACAGGCACACCTCCTGACAATTTGATAATTTCGTAATAACTTACCCAATATGGTGCAGGCAAAATCACCTCGTCACCCGGATTTAGCATACTTTGTGCTACATTGTACAACGATTGTTTAGCTCCGGTCGAAACCACAATTTCATCTGGTTGATAACTGACGTTGTTATCACGCTGAAATTTTTTGATTATGGCTTGTTTAAGTTCCGGAAAACCATCAACAGGTGGATAATGTGTCCAATTATCATCGATTGCCTTTTTGGCAGCTTCTTTGATAAAGTCTGGCGTTTCAAAATCTGGTTCGCCCAAACTCAAACTAATCACATCTATTCCGTTTGATTTTAATTCTCTTGCTTTGGCTGCCATTGCCAAAGTTTGTGACACGCCTAAATTGTTAATGCGGTCTGATAAAAAAGTTGTGCTCATAGCGTAATTTCTAAGAGTCCAAAGTTACTACATTGTTGGCGATTTAAAAACATTCTTACCGATTTTGATTGTTTATTATTACTTTTGTCAAAAATTTTTTCATGGAACGTATTTTAGCCTATTTTCCTGACTTATCAGAAAAGCAAATTCAACAATTTTCAATGTTGCAAGAGCTGTATGAAGATTGGAATGCAAAAATCAATGTAATTTCTCGCAAAGATATTGACGAGCTGTATGTTCGCCACGTTTTACATTCGTTAGGAATTGCCAAAATACAAGCATTTTTACCACAATCCAGCGTGCTTGATGTGGGCACAGGCGGCGGTTTTCCTGCGATTCCGTTGGCGATTATGTTTCCGGAAACTTCTTTTTATGCTATTGATGCTATCGGAAAAAAAATCAAAGTAGTTCAAGAAGTTGCTAATAGTCTAGAACTAAAAAACATTAAGGCCGAGCAAATTAGAGCTCAACGTGTTGGCGAATCTTTTGATTTTATTGTGAGTCGAGCGGTAACTAATATGCCTGATTTTGTTTCGTGGGTGAAAGGAAAAATCAAAAAGAAAAACAGACACGAATTGGCAAATGGAATTTTGTATCTCAAAGGTGGCGATTTATCTGAAGAGCTTCAATCTTTTAAACAAGCTACCGAATATCATTTAAGTGATTTCTTTACCGAAGATTTTTTTGAAACTAAAAAAGTGGTGCATCTTCCAGGAATTTGAAGTTAAAGAAAAAAATGTGGCAAATTGTAAATAACAATCGACAAAAGCGTTAGCATAATTGAAACGATGTGATTCTTTTTCTTGTACAATTTCAGTTGAATCAAAAAAATACCAATCGTAATTATCGCTTTGAAAGGTTTTAACTACAATACCTGTATTTCCATGTCTTCCAATGTCGATAGCCACTGAATTAACTCTGTTTTTTGTCTAATATCCGAATATCCATTTTATAACCACTTTAATTATTTTTCATTTCAAAAATACGAATTGATTTTGACAGAGATTCAGCTTGTCTAAATTAAGTGGTATATTTCGAATTTGTCCATTAGTTGATAGTTATGGCATTATTATTTTACCGAATAAGATCAACCATAAATAAAAACCTAAAACTCCACCGGTTATCCCCGAAATAATAAACGTAAATCTTTGTTTAATGGGTATATATCCAAATATAACGTGCATGGTTACAACAAAACCTAAAATAGCGGTTGGAAAAATAATGCTCCATTCCGGAATATTTAGATGCAGAGCAAGTTTTACTTCATCCATTTGTTGCGAGAAATATCCGTGTGTTAAATATTTTGTTGTCCACAATACAAAATTAGCGGTTTGTCTCAACCAAAATAACGCAAGGAAAATATAAAACCAATGAATCATATTTAGTTTTTCTAAAAGTCTGATTTTTTTTCGGTTAAAATAGAGTAAAAACAAACCAATGCTTCCTGTAAAAAGAGTTTGCAATGGACCGCCTAAAGTCATTAAAAAAGTATCTTTTTTACTAATAATACCGTCAAAGTCATCGGGAATAATAAGACTTGTTGAGGCATAATGCACCTTTGCATCCACACCTGCCAATTGATATGTAAGATAATGTCCGTATTCGTGAGATACCGTCCCTGCTATAGTTGCGATGATAAATGCAAAAATCAACCAAAGCAATAATCGGAAGTCTATTTTATAGATGATGTATTTATTCATAAGAGAATAAATATACAAAAAAAGCCAACACAAATTTGCGTTGGCTTTTTAAATATTTTAAGCGTTTTCTATTTTCTGTTTGATTTTTTCGCAAGCTTCATCCAACATTCGGAATACGTTTTCAAAACCTTGGTCGCCACCGTAATACGGATCGGGTACTTCCAGATTTTTGTCGGGTTGTATTTCGTTCAGAATCAGCTGTACTTTGTTCAGCGCATCGTCGTTTGGAGCCAATCGGCAAACGTTTTTGTAATTGCTTTGATCCATCACGTAGATATAATCAAAACGATCAAAATCCTCGGGCAAAAACAATCGTGCGCGTTGGTCAGTCAAATCAATTCCGTATTTTTTGGCAACGGCAATCGAACGTTTGTCGGGTAATTCGCCCGAATGCCAAGCACCGGTTCCTGCCGAATCTACAAAAACAGCATTGGAATCTACCTTCGATTTTAAAATTCCCTCAGCCAAAGGCGAACGGCAAATATTGCCCAAACAAACCATCAGAACTTTTGTCATGAAGATAATTGGTTGTTAATGTCGTTAAAATAAGCTTTGAATTGCTTGTCGGTTTCCAAGAGATTGTCAATCGTTTTGCAAGCGTGTAATACGGTGGCGTGATCTCTGTCGCCAATTTGTGAACCGATACTCGCCAGCGAAGCTTTGGTGTATTTTTTAGCAAAAAACATGGCCAATTGTCTTGCTTGTACGATATTTCTTTTTCTGGATTTAGATTGCAATGTATCTACATCCATATCAAAATATTGGGCAATCACTTCTTGAATTTGGTCGATAGAAACTTCTTTGTGAACTTGTTTGACAAATTTTTCAACTACATTTTTGGCCAAATCAATGGTTACATCCTTTTTGTTGAATGACGATTGTGCAATCAATGAAATTACTGCTCCTTCGAGTTCACGGACGTTGTTTTTGATGTTTTTAGCAATATAATTTACGACATCTTCCGACATTTCAACGCCATCTCTGTACAAAATATTGTTGATGATATTCACGCGAGTTTCAAAATCGGGGTGCATAATCTCGGCAGAAAGCCCCCATTTGAATCTCGACAACAGTCGTTGCTCAATATCTTGGATATCTACCGGAGCTCTGTCTGAGGTCAGAATTACTTGTTTGCCGTTTTGGTGTAAATGATTGAAAATGTGGAAAAACACATCTTGCGTACCAGATTTTCCGGATAAAAACTGAATGTCATCTACAATCAACACGTCTATAAGTTGATAAAAATAGATAAAATCGTGGCGCGTTTGTCGTCTTACTGCGTCGCCATATTGTTGGATAAACACTTCGGCAGAAATATACAAAACGGTTTTGTCTGGATATTTTTCCTTGATTTCCACTCCGATAGCATGTGCCAAATGCGTTTTGCCTAAACCAACGCCACCATAGATTAATAAAGGGTTAAATGCTGTTCCGCCTGGTTTGTTTGCGACAGCCATTCCTGCATTCCGTGCCAATCGGTTTGAATCTCCTTCCAAAAAGTTATCGAAACTGTAATTGGAATTGAGTTGTGAATCTACGTGTACATTTCTGATTCCGGGAATTACAAACGGATTTTTGAGTTCGGGGCTTTTGGTCTGAACCGGAACATCTAATTCTTGTGTCTTGACAGGTGCTCTGTTTGAACTTGGTAATTGCTCGGTAAAAGGTTGCTTGGTTCCGGAAGAATTTTCCATGTTGATTTTGTAAATCAATTTGGCGTTATGCCCCAGAACTTTGTTTAAAGCCGACTTTAATACGGTTACATAATGCTCCTCTAACCATTCATAAAAAAACTTGCTCGGAACTTGGATATACAAAGCGTTTTCCTCTAACTCTATCGCAGAAATAGGTTCAAACCAAGTTGTAAAAGCTTGTGAATCAACGTTGTCTTTGATGTAGGCTAAGCATCTATTCCAAGTGTCTGTCGCAGTTTTTTTAGTATTTTCAAGCATTTTTGACCAAATAATTTTAAGTAATTCGAAAAATAACAGAGAGAAAATCTGTCTTTAAATGTAACAGCAAATATGTGAACAATTTTCGTGAAAAAAAAATATATTACCCCTTTGAATTTTAAAAATAAAATTGTAAGTAGGAAAAAAGTTAGACAGCTCAAAGGTATAAAAAAACGACCATCTTTCTGATTTTCAGCGATGATCGTTTCTTACTTAAATATTTATCAAATTTATTTTACATCTTCGGTATGTTGTTGATTTGTTTTATTGATTTGGATTGTCAGTTCGCTGTCGCCGTCTTGATAATCTAGAATTATTTGGTTATTTTCTGTTAGCGAACCTTTAACGATTTCTTCTGCCAAAGCATCTTCGATATATTTTTGGATAGCTCTTTTCAATGGTCGTGCACCATATTGCTTATCGTATCCTTTTTCGGCAATAAAATCTAATGCTTTTTCGGTCAATGAAAGTTGGTAGCCCAAATTTTCAACACGTTTATATACTTTCTCGATTTCGATATTGATGATTTTTCTAATATCGTCTTTTTCGAGTGAGTTAAACACAATTACATCATCGATTCTGTTTAGGAATTCTGGAGCAAAAGCTTTTTTCAAAGCATTTTCTATGATAGATTTTGAATTGTCTTCGGCTTGACTTTGCTTTGCTAATGTTCCAAAGCCCACACCTTGACCAAAATCTTTCAATTGTCTTGCACCAACATTAGAGGTCATGATGATAATTGTATTTCTAAAATCTACTTTTCGCCCTAAACTGTCGGTTAAATGTCCGTCGTCTAATACCTGCAAAAGCATATTGAATACATCCGGATGTGCTTTTTCTACTTCGTCAAGCAAGATGACAGAATAAGGTTTTCTGCGAACTTTTTCGGTCAATTGACCACCTTCTTCGTAGCCAACATATCCCGGAGGTGCACCGACCAATCTGGATATGGCAAATTTTTCCATATATTCGCTCATATCTATTCTAATCAAAGCATCTTCGGAATCAAAAATTTCTTTAGCAATTACTTTGGCTAATTGTGTTTTTCCTACACCTGTTTGTCCCAAGAAAATAAACGACCCAATCGGTCTGTTCGGATCTTTCAGTCCGGCTCTATTTCTTTGAATAGATTTAGCAATTTTACTTACCGCTTCATCTTGTCCGATTACTTTTCCTTTGATGGTTTCTGGTAATTCGGCTAATTTTTTGCCTTCGGTTTGTGCAATTTTATTGACAGGAATACCGGTCATCATCGAAACAACATCGGCAACTTGTTGCTCTGTTACAGTGATTTTGTTGTTTTTAGAATCTTCTTCCCATTTTTCTTGTGCAATAGAAAGACTTTTTTCTATTTGTTTTTCTTCGTCTCTGCACGCCGCTGCTTCTTCGTATTTTTGGCGTTTAACGGCACTACTTTTCTTGTCTCTAACTTCTTCTAATTGCTTTTCTAATGCAAGGATTTCGTCAGGAACTTCAATATTGGTAATGTGAACGCGCGAGCCAGCTTCGTCTAAAGCATCAATGGCTTTGTCCGGCAAAAAGCGATCGGTCATATATCGATTGGTCAGTTTGACACAAGCTTCGATAGCTTCTGGCGTGTAAATTACATTGTGATGATTTTCATATTTATCCTTGATATTATTAAGAATAGCAATGGTTTCTTCGATATTTGTTGGCTCAACAATAACTTTTTGGAAACGTCTTTCTAATGCACCGTCTTTTTCGATATGCTGGCGATATTCATCGAGTGTTGTTGCACCAATACACTGTATTTCTCCTCTGGCTAATGCAGGTTTGAACATGTTGGAAGCATCCAGAGAACCTGTAGCTCCTCCGGCACCAATAATCGTGTGGATTTCGTCAATAAACAAAATGATGTCTGGGTTTTTTTCCAATTCGTTCATCAAGGCTTTCATGCGTTCTTCGAATTGTCCACGATATTTTGTGCCTGCAACCAAACTCGCCAAATCCAAAGTAACTACGCGTTTGTTGAAAAGAATACGAGAAACTTTTTTCTGTACAATTCTCAATGCCAACCCTTCAGCAATCGCAGATTTCCCCACACCTGGTTCGCCAATCAACATAGGATTGTTTTTTTTGCGTCGGCTTAATATTTGAGAAACTCGTTCAATTTCCTTTTCGCGTCCTACTACAGGGTCGAGGTTTCCTTCTGTTGCCATTTCAGTCAAATCTCTTCCGAAATTATCTAAAACTGGTGTTCGAGTGGTTTTCTTTTGAGATGAACCTAAAGAACCTGGTTTGTCTGCCAAATTGTCATTATCTTCGCTTTCAAAAGCTTGGTTTTTGGTTTCAAAATTCAACATGTCAGAACCTTTTTCTTGTGCAATAAGCTGCATAAACTCATCTTTGGAATTGTCGTAATCCACATTCATTCGATTGAGCAATATGGTAGTCGGGTCGTCTGTGTTTCTAAGAATAGATAACAAGATGTGTCCGGTGTTAATCACTTCCGTTTTATAAATTTTTTTCTCTAAAAATGCTCTTTTCAAAGCGTGTTCTGCTTGTTTGGTCAGATGAACGTTTTTCTTTTGTGTGTCGAGCATTTTATTAGGGTTTTCGGGGATTAAAGCCTCAAAACGATTGCGTAGAAAATCTAAATCTACGTCTAAATTATTCAATATAGTAATTGCTTCTCCATGATTCTCGCGGAGAATTCCAAGCATAATATGTTCTGTACCTATATAATCATGCCCTAATCGCAGTGCTTCATCTCTACTGAATGTGATGACTTCGCGCACTCTTGGTGAAAAATTGTCGTCCATTTTGTTTGTGATTTTAGGGTTAGTATCAATCATATCGCAAATACCGTTCCTTTTATGCTGATATGGCAGATTGTCTTTTTACAAAATAAAAGTAAGTATCTATTTTGTAGTATGAAAATTTTTTAGCGAGAATGTAATAAAAAAATTTTTATAAACCGTTGTAAACGGTCATTAAATTTTTGGCAATTTGTTCGTCATTAAACTGTTGTGCGTATTGCCAGCCGTTTTCTGCCGTAGAAATTCGTAATTTTTCGTCAGAAAGTAATTCTTGTATAGCGTGTTGTATTTCTTCTGTATTTTCGGGATTGACATACATGCTGTTTGGCCCGCCGGCTTCAGGGAAAACGCCTGAGTTTGTAGTGATAACAGGTGTTTTGGAATATAAAGCTTCGATAATGGGAATGCCAAATCCTTCAAAAATGGATGGATAAGCCATTATGGTTGCCAATTGATAAATAATGGCCAAATCACGCTGAGAAACGTTGGTCAAATGTTTGATTTTGTGTGTGATATTATTTTCTTTAGCGTATCGCTCTATTTCGTTCCAATAAGCTGTTTTTCTGCCGATTAGAACCAAAGTTGTGTCGATGTTTGTGATGGCTTTTACGATTTGTAAAGCGTTTTTTCGGGCTTCGATAGTGCCCACGTTTAACACAAATTGTTCTGGCAAATTGTATTGTTCTTGAACTCGATGTAAATCTGCTTCGGGATAAATTTCTTTGAAAGTATGGGAGCAGCCTTGGTAAACAACTTCAATTTTCTCTGGATTTATTTTCAGAAAATCTACAATATCTCTTTTGGTTTGCTCGCTGATAGCAATCACTTTATGGGCGTTTTCGGCGGCATATTTGAATTTTCGATAATGAATTTTTACGTCAAACCATGAGTAGAGTTGAGGGTATCGCAAAAAAATCAAGTCATGAATAGTAACGACTGTTTTTGTGTGTTTGTTAATGCCAACCGGTATTTCGCCTGATAAACCATGATAGACCGAGATGTTATTTTTTGTACATTCTTGCGTGATGCTGTATGTTCTCCAGTAGCTTTTTAATTTTTTTTGCCAAGTTTTTTGAGGAGTAATTTCCCGAATGTTGCTGTGTTGTTGGATATATGTTTGCTGGTTTTGGGTCGGTTTCGGATTAAAAAGAATGTATTCATTTTCAGGATAATAATTGTTTAAAATCCTGATTAAATCTCGGCTATAATTGCCTAAACCGGTTTGGTTATGAAAATATCTTTTTGCATCAAAACCTAATTTCATGTGCTGTTGTTGTTTTTAGCCGTAAATCAATGGTATTCAATTTACGGCTATATTGTTTTATACAGAAACGTTGTATTCTCTCAAAGCGTCGTTGAGTGAAGTTTTTAAATCGGTAGAGGCTTTTCTTTGTCCGATGATTAATGCACAGGGCACTTGAAATTCGCCTGCCGGAAATTTTTTGGTATACGAGCCCGGGATAACCACAGAGCGTTCCGGGATATATCCTTTGATTTCTTTTGGACTTTCGCCAGTTACATCAATGATTTTGGTAGAAGCTGTCAGTACAACATTGGCTCCCAAAACGGCTTCTTTGCCCACTCGAACTCCTTCAACTACAATACATCTCGAGCCGATAAAAGCATTGTCTTCGATGATTACCGGAGAAGCTTGCAGAGGCTCTAAAACTCCGCCAATTCCGACACCTCCGCTTAGATGTACATTTTTTCCAATCTGAGCACAACTTCCAACAGTTGCCCAAGTATCGACCATTGTACCTTCATCGACGTATGCACCGATATTTACATACGAAGGCATCATGATAACGCCTTTAGATACATAGCTTCCGTAACGAGCGATTGCGTGCGGAACTACTCGTACACCTTTTTGTTCATAGCCGGTTTTCAACGGAATTTTATCGTGAAATTCAAACGGACCAACTTCAATGCTTTTCATTTCTTGAATAGGGAAGTAGAGCACAACGGCTTTTTTGACCCATTCGTTTACTTGCCAACCGTCAGAAGTAGGTTCGGCTGTGCGTAGTTTGCCGTTGTCAATAAGGTCAATTACTTCACGGATAGCATTTTTGGTTTCTTCTTGTTGTAATAAATCTCGGTTTTCCCAAGCGTTTTCGATAATATTTTTAAGTGTTTGCATTGTTCTTTATATGTTTATAGCAAAAATAATCTTTCAATTAAAGATGAACAAGGAATATTTAGAATAAAGTTTTTCCGGGATAGAAAAACAAAAAAGCTATCCGATTTGGATAGCTTTTTCTATATTTTTTAATAAGATTCTGAGTTACACAAAAGATTTATTTTACTTGCTCAACGATAGCCTTGAAAGCTTCTGGGTGGTTCATCGCTAAATCGGCCAAAACCTTACGGTTCAATTCGATGTTGTTAGCTTTTACTTTTCCCATAAATTGAGAGTAAGACATTCCGTTCAAACGAGCTCCTGCGTTGATACGCATAATCCACAATGAGCGGAAGTTTCTTTTCTTTTGTTTTCTGTCACGGTAAGAGTAAAGCATTGCTTTTTCTACCGCATTTTTGGCTACAGTCCAAACGTTTTTACGTCTTCCGAAGTAACCTTTTGCTTGTTTTAAAATCTTTTTTCTACGTGCTCTTGAAGCAACTGAGTTTACTGATCTTGGCATAATTTTACTGTTTTTTGTAGTAAGGCGGAGCTATTGCTCACTTTCGATATTTCGCCCACTCCAGGGTTAATAAATTTTGTTTAACCGGTCAAGAACTTATACTAAACGTAATTGTTCTTTAACACTTTTCTCATCTGCTTGGTGAACCAAACCAGAGTGAGTTAATTTCAATTTACGCTTTTTAGATTTTTTAGTCAAAATGTGACTTTTGAAAGCGTGTTTTCTTTTAATTTTTCCTGTGCCTGTTAGTTTAAAACGTTTTTTGGCACTGGATTTGGTTTTCATTTTAGGCATAATATTCCTAGTTTTTTAGAATCTTATTAAAAATAATCGTGCAAAGATATTACTTTTTCTTTTTAGGAGCAATAAACATGGTCATTCTTTTTCCTTCCATTACTGGCATAGACTCGACAGTTCCATATTCTTCTACTTCTTGGGCTAATTTTAATAACAAAATTTGTCCTTTGTCTTTGTAAACGATAGTTCGTCCTTTAAAGAAAACATAAGCTTTCACTTTTGAGCCTTCTTTCAGAAATTTTATCGCATTTTTTTTCTTAAAGTCATAATCGTGGTCGTCTGTATTCGGACCAAAACGAATCTCTTTAACAGTTACCTGAGTTGCTTTTGCTTTTAGTGCTTTCTCGCGTTTCTTTTGTTCATACAAAAACTTCTTGTAGTCGATAATTTTACATACAGGAGGGACAGCTTTTGGAGAAATTTCTACCAAATCTAAACCTAATTCCGCAGCCATTTCTTTAGCTTGGGTGGTTTTGTACACTCCCGGTTCTACATTATCGCCAACAAGACGAACTTCCGGTATCCTGATTGCATCATTGATTCGATGCAAATCTTTCTTTTCTTCACGAGGATTTCTTTTTCCTCTTCTACTGTATATTGCTATGGTTAATCAATTTTGTGCTTGATGTACAAGCGGTTAAACTTAAAATGATTTCTCTGTTTTTTTAATTTCTTCTTGAATGGCTTGAGCAAATTCTTCTATACGCATTGTTTCGTTTGATTTGCCTGCATTTCCTTGTTTTCTAACAGAAACCGTGCCATTTTTTTCTTCTTCTTCCCCGATAATCAACATATAAGGGTATTTGTTCAGTTCTGCTTCGCGTATTTTCTTGCCGATGGTTTCGTTTCGGTTGTCTAATACGGTGCGAATTTCGTTATTTTCGAGAAAACTTAAAACTTTTTCGGCATATTTTTCATATTTTTCACTCAAAGACAGCACGATAACTTGTTCTGGCATAAGCCAAAGTGGAAAATGTCCGCCGGTGTGTTCGAGTAAAATTGCGATAAATCTTTCCATAGAACCAAATGGTGCACGGTGAATCATTACTGGGCGATGAAGTTTATCGTCGGCACCTTTGTAGCTCAAATCAAATCTTTCTGGTAAATTATAATCGACTTGAATTGTACCTAATTGCCAACTTCTGCCCAAAGCGTCTTTGACCATAAAATCTAATTTAGGGCCATAAAAAGCCGCTTCGCCTTCTTCAATTATATAGTTTAATCCTTTGTCTTTAGCGGCGTTGATGATAGCTTGTTCTGCTTTTTCCCAATTTTCTACATTACCTATATATTTGTCCGGATCTTTCGGATCACGAACGGAAACCTGTGCAGTGAAATTTTCGAATCCTAATGAACCAAATACATACAATACAAGGTCAATTACTTTTTTGAATTCTTCGTCTAATTGGCTTGGCATACAGAAAATATGTGCGTCATCTTGTGTAAATCCGCGAACTCTGGTTAATCCGTGTAATTCGCCCGATTGCTCATAACGATAAACAGTACCAAATTCGGCATATCGTTTGGGTAAATCTTTGTATGACCAAGGTTTGGCGTTGTATATTTCGCAGTGGTGCGGGCAATTCATCGGTTTGAGCAAAAATTCTTCGCCTTCTGCCGGTGTGTGAATTGGTTGGAAAGAATCTTTACCATATTTAGCATAATGTCCAGAAGTTTCGTACAATTCTTTTTGCCCGATATGTGGAGTAACTACTTGTTCGTATCCTGCTTTTTGTTGTGCTTTTCTCAAGAATTGTTCTAATCTATCTCGCAAAGCAGCTCCTTTAGGTAACCATAATGGTAATCCTTGTCCTACGCGTGGCGAAAAGTGGAATAGTTCGAGCTCTTTACCTAATTTTCGGTGGTCTCTTTTCTTGGCTTCTTCCAATAATTCGAGGTATTCTTTCAGTTCTTTTTGTTTTGGAAAAGAGATTCCGTAAACACGAGAGAGCTGTTTGTTTTTTTCATCGCCTCGCCAATATGCACCTGCCACATTTAGGATTTTAACCGCCTTAATGATTCCAGTATCTGGGATATGTCCGCCGCGACATAAATCGGTAAAACTATCGTGATCACAAAAAGTGATGGTTCCGTCTTCGAGGTTTTCGATTAGCTCGGTTTTGTATTCATTATCTTTATACATGTCCAACGCTTCAGCTTTTGTTGCCGAACGCATTTTGAACTGGTGTTTTCCTCTTGCGATTTCGAGCATCTTATCTTCGATTTTTTTGAAATCGTGTTCGCTGATTTTATGTTCGCCGAAATCCACATCGTAATAAAAACCATTTTCAATAGCTGGACCAATGGTTAATTTAATGCCTGGATATAATTCTTGTAATGCTTGTGCTAAGACGTGTGCAGACGAATGCCAAAAAGCTTTTTTGCCTTCTTTGTCATTCCATGTATATAAAATCAAATTACCGTCGGTCGTTAGAGGTGTTACCGTTTCAATCGTTTGGTCGTTGAATTTTGCCGAAATCACATTTCGAGCTAAACCTTCGCTGATGTCTTTGGCAACTTCTATGGCTGTAATGCCTGTATTGTATGCTCTTACCGAACCGTCTGGTAAAGTTATGTTTATCATGTTTTTTTACATTTATTTAATGGTGCAAATATAAAGTATTTTTACCCTTTTGTGTAATAAGTAATTAGAATTTTATTATTAGGTCGATTATGGTTTTTCTGGAATTTCTATCTCGTAAGTTTTTCCTATCGATACTTCCAATTTGTCTGATTGCAACCAAGGATTGTGTAATTTTAATAATTTGTAATTAATGCCTTGATTTTTAGCAAACTGATACAAGTCGTTAATGTTTTCAGAAACGGATATTTTCTTGGTTTTGATTATAGGATATCTGGCATCTTTCGGGATATTAAAACCATATTTGCCCGGATCGCTCATGATTTCTTTTAGAGCTAGAATCCGGAATACATAGCGGGAAGTTTCCTGATTGATAAACAAATCGTAGTAATTATTTACCATTTGTAAATCGAGTTGGCGTTGAATGCCTGTTGTTCCACGGTTAAATGCCGCAGCGACCAATGTCCAATTTCCGAAACGTTCGTAGGCTTTATTAAAGTAGGCACAAGCTGCTTCGGTGGCTTTAATCAGGTGGTAACGCTCATCTACAGTATCAGATACTTCGAGTCCATATTCGGTAGCAGTTGCCGGCATAAACTGCCAAAAACCTTTGGCTCCGGCAGGTGAAGTTACATTGCTGAGCGAACTTTCAATAACGCACAGGTATTTAAAATCGTCCGGAATACCGTTTTTTTTCAAAATAGGTTCAATAATCGGAAAGTAGCGATTAGCTCTTTTGATTACCAAAGTTGTGTTAGAATGAAAGTTAATATTTACAATCATTTCTCGGTCCAGCCGTTCTGCCACATCAGTGATGTGTACTGGCACACTTTCGTTACTGAAATCTAGTTTTTTGTTGATAAAAACATGATTTTTTACATCTACGCCTCGGTTGTTGTCGATTGTAGCAAATTGAGAAAATAAGATTCCGGCTCCGATTAACGAAACGGCAAAGGCGGATGTTTTAATGATATTCTTTTTCATGATGTTGTGATAATTTGATGTAATTGCCGATTTAGCCACGAGCCATTTGTCAAGACCAAAGCATGATCGGCATTTTCTACAATAATAGCATTTTTTATTAAATTAGATGGAAAAATAGGGTCTTTTTTTCCGTGAATATGAACGATGTTCTCTAAATTATTTTCGTTTTGCCATTGAGCAATCATTTTGATACACCAACGTAAATAATTATTCGAGCGCACGGTGAGGTATTTGTCATAAGCTTTGATTCTGTTTTTCCATTTTTTATCAGGTGTGATTTTGGCGTAAAAATCCAAGGCTTTCCACGTGAGGTGATTCGGGAAAAATTTGTACAAAAACAATCCGTTTACCCATTTAAAATAAGTGGGCAACTCTCGACTATTTTTTATACTGGAAATAATAATAACTTGTTTGACAGGCATTATTCGGGTAATTTCTTGTGCGATAATTCCGCCGAAAGATACGCCAATCAAAACCGGATTTTCGTCCGTGATATTTTTAGCCATTCTTTGACTGTATGCTCGTAATGATTCATTTTTTAAAGGTTCTAGCCATTCTATATAATGAGTTTGAAACAAATCTTTATCGAGATGTATGCGTTCAAAAATTTGTGTGTTTGCCGCCATTCCAGGAATGAAATAAACCGCTGTTTTATTTTGTTTTTTAGTGTTTTGTACTGCCATATTTGATTTATACCGAAAAAAATCGTAACTTAGTGGTCTGATTTTTCCAGAGAAAGATAGTGATTTTAATTTAAAATTCAATTATGAAGTTAATAAATAACGAACTTTTAAGACAATTTGAATATCAATGTGAAGACGATGTTTTGGTAGCCGAATATTCTTTTCAAGAACGAAAAATATTCTTGACTAAGCTGATTACTGATAAATGCCAAAACAAAGAAAAAGTGGATGAGTTTTTGAAAGAAATCATGCAAATTGCTGAAGATAATCGCTGGCGAATAGTGCCGATTAATCCTGATGTGGTGACTTTTTTTAAGAGAAATCCAGCTTATAAAGATATGTTGGCGATAGGGTTGAGGATATGATTTTGTAAATAACAGACAATTTGTTTCAACTAATTTTCTGAAACAAATTGTCTTTTTTTTGTGGATGTTTTTTATGTTTACGAAACCTAATTTGCATATTTTTATTCAGTGCTTTTATTCCCATTCCCCAAAATCAATTGCAACAAAATAGCCAACGAAATAACCATTAAAGTACCGATTAGGTTGAGCCATAAATAGCTAACTACATCTAATCGATAGATGATAATAATGGCAATTTGTGTGATTAATGCTGACCAAAATGCCGCTTTACCTTTCACAAATTTAATAAAGAAAGCGATTAAAAATACGCCTAAAACGGTTCCGTAAAATATTGAGCCAATAATGTTTACTAGCTGAATTAAATTTTCAAACAAACTGATGAAACAAGCGGTAATAATACATACAATTCCCCAGAAAACTACAGACAATTTAGTAGCTTTCAAATAATGAGCCTCCGATTTTCCTTTGACGTGTGAGCGATACAAATCAATAGCAGAAGTTGATGCTACTGCATATAATCCTGAAGCAGACGACGACATAGCTGCCGAAAAAATTACCGCCAATAATAAACCGATTAACCCTTGCGGTAAGTAGTTTAAAATGAAGTAGATAAATACATAATCTTTATCATTCGTATCACTATTTGGTGCAGCTTGTTTGATTAAGGTTTCTGCCTGATGTCTGAGCTCTTTTTCTTGCTCATTGAGCGAAACCATTTTTTCTTCCAAAGTCAAGTTGTCATAACCTTGATTGAGCTGCCCAGTATATAGCAATGTGATTTCTTTTTTCTCGTCCAATAAATGGTCCAAATCTCTTTCGAGCTGATGATAATCATCTTTGTATGCCGAATTTTCTACCTGAGAAACATTTACAGGATTAAAATGCAATGGTGCTTTGTTGGTTTGAAAAAAGATAAAAACCATCACGCCTACCAATAGAATAAAAAATTGCATTGGCACTTTGAGTAATCCGTTCATGATTAATCCCATCTGCGTTTCGCGAATACTTTTTCCTGACAGATAGCGTCCTACTTGCGATTGGTCTGTTCCAAAATAAGCCAACATTAAGAAAAAACCACCGGTTATCCCATTCCAAATAGTATAACGTTCTGAAGGGTCTGTCGAGAAGTTGAGCAAATTCATCTTGTCGCTTGCACCCGCAACACTCAAAGCGTTGTTAAAGGTCATCTCATCCGGAAATTTATAAATAATCAAGCAAAAAGTAATAAACATTCCCATCATGATGATGAAAGCTTGCTGAGTTTGAGTTACGTTCAAAGCTTTAGTTCCGCCAAAATAGGTATAAAAAATAATCAATACACCAATGACAATCGTAATCCATGTTAAATCCCAATTCAGAATTGACGATAGAATAATTGCTGGAGCGTAAATAGTCAAACCGGTACCAACACTACGCTGAATGAGAAAAATGATAGCGGTTAATGTTCTGGTTTTGGTATCAAAACGTTTTTCTAGAAACTCATAAGCAGTATAAACTTTCAGTCGATGATAAACCGGTATAAAAACCATGCAAATAACAATCATCGCCAGTGGCAGCCCAAAGTAGAATTGTACGAATCCCATGCCGTCGTGATAGGCTTGTCCGGGCGTTGATAAAAAAGTGATAGCACTTGCTTGTGTTGCCATTACTGACAACCCGACTGTCCACCAATTGGTTTGTTTATTGGCAAGTACATATTCTTCTACATTTTTGCTTCCTTTGGTTTTTATGGTTCCATAGATTACAATAAAAAGTAAAGAACAACAGAGTATTATCCAGTCAATTACAGCCATGATTTATGCGTAAAAAGTCATTAAGAAATAGAAAAAAGCGATATAAAGTATGTTCATCAACAGCACAAGACTGTAGTTTTTTTTCCATTTTTTTCGTTTAAAATCAGTCATTTTTCATCTCAATTAAATTAATAAATAATTCGAGTACTCCAACATTACCGGCAGGTAATTGTCTGAAAAAACTCAATCCGGTATAAATATAATATCCTTTTCCGTGAGAGGCAATTAATAGTGCTCCGTTGGTGTTTTTTTCGTTGAAATCGTGCGACGACAAAATTGGTTTAAATTCTTTGGCATAATCATCGGCATAATACAAACCTTGCTCTTGTATCCAATTTTTGAAATTGTTTTCTGTGATTTGAAACGGACGATTTAAAACAGACATTTCGGGATGTATAAAATCTACTTTAGCATTTTCGTCGGTGATTCTTGTTTTTCCTAATTGGATGTGATAAGGAGCGATTTTTTCTGTTTTAAGTCCTTGATTTGTTTGATATTGCACGATTACGGTTCCGCCGTTTTTGGCATAATCAAACAACAATTGATTTTTCACTGTGAGTTCTTCTTGGGTGTTGAACGCACGAATACCGACAATCACTGTTTCGTATTGATACAAATCGCCGGATTTTAATGTTTCTAAATCAATCAAATCAACTTGGTAGCCCACATTTTCGAGCACTTGCGGAATTTCGTCTCCGGCTCCCATAATGTAACCGATTTTTTTCTTCGTTAGTGTAGCATTATCAAAATGAACGATTTTTGTTTGAGATTCTTCTATGTAGTAATTTAACGGAATGTGTTCATAATCAATCCATTTTACTTTTTCTGAACGACTAATATTGGAGATGTTTTCTTTGTATCCGACAGCATATTTACCTTCTCCAAATAACGAATCAATGTGAATTTCTTTGTTTTTTTCGTTCGGAAGTAATGAAAAAGTCGTTGTGTGAGAAAAATATGTAGAGCTTGATAAATTATGCTCCGAATTGACTTTTGAAATACTTTCATTGAGTTCGTCAATAATAATTGTTCCATCTATCGCCTCATTTGTATAGTTATCTAAGACAACCGCAACGTTTTGTTGATTGTTGTTGGATAAATAAACAGGTTGTTTAAATGCTACAGAAACTCTCGGGACAACGTGAAATGGCTGATAAACTTCGCCTTTTACGGCATCTTTGTATCGATATTGAATATCGACAGGAAACGAAATATAGGTGCCGTTGATTTCTAAACCAATGACATTCTTATTGTTGTGTTCAAACTGATTTTTAAAATCAGTAAACGTGTTGATAAATTTAAAATTAGTCAGGTCATTTTCGCCAAATATTGTCGAGAAACCATCGTGAAAAACAGCTTGGTTTGCCAATGATTTATTAACTGATTTTTGCTGATTATTTAGCGTAATGTCTTTAATAACAATGTTTTGATTAGATCTATTGGCGATTTCAATATTAACGATCACGTTTTCGTTGGGCGTGGTATAAGGTTGGTTTGTGGTGGCATCTAAAAATAAACCGGCACAATCTTTAATCAATTCTCTAACTTCTTTTTGTTTACGCTCTTTCCAAATGCTTTCTGGTAAATTGTCGATTTCTGTATATATTTTAGTCAGTAAAGCAATAGAATTAGCCGGATTTTTAAAATCATATTCTTGCAAAAGTTGTTCAACCAAAGGTTTGATTTTTTCTCCGCCTTCAATTCGGTTCCAAGTTGTGTCAATGCCTTCAAACAAATTGTCAGAATTCAATTTTTCGCCTTCAATCAATTCAACATAATCAATTTCATCACCGCGCGAAGACAAATCACCAAAACCTTGCGATTGATGCTGGCTGCGGCTTAGCGACGCAATTTCTTGATTATTTTTACCCAATTGATTGTAATATACACCAATATTTACCGGAATATATTTAGACTTATCAGCCTTATCAAAAGCTTCTTTGTTTTTAAAGAAGAACCATGAAACATTGAAAAATAATCGGGTTGGTTTCCAGGTTTTTACCGAAATTGGCGGTTGAAAAGATTCGTCTTGTGCCAATGCCAATGCTTCTTTGGACAATTGTGCTGATGCGGTGTGATGTCCATGTGTGTTGCCTTCAGTGCGATGGTCAAAACGGTTGATGATAATATCGGGTTGTTCTTTTCGAATCATATAAACGATTTGTTGTAACAATGACTCTTTATTCCATTTGGCAAAGGCTTCTCTCGGATGTTTAGAAAAACCAAAATCATCGGCAGTAGAGAAAAATTGGTGGCCACCATCGGTTTTTCGGGCATTCCAAAGTTCGTTGGTACGAATTACGCCTAAATTGCTCCCAAGTTCGTTACTGAGTAAGTTCTGTCCGCCATTCCCACGTGTTAATGACAAATAATCGGTGTGTGCTTTTTCGTGATGTGTCAAATAAGTAATCAATCGAGTGTTTTCGTCATCCGGATGTGCAGCAATGTACATGGCGGTCGCCAACACATTGAGCTGTTCTATTTTGGTATATATTTCTGATGGGGTAGAGGTTTGAGGTTTTTGGGCGAAGCTAATTTGAAAAAGACTTAGATATAAAACAGTTAAAAATACTTTTTTCATTATCTGAAATTAATTTTTTGAGAAAATTGATGTTTAATTTTTTTAGGTGTATTCGAGGGTTAATATTACTATTCATCGTGATTTAAAATAACCACCGATTTTTGCAAAAACAAACTATTTGGATAGGAGATATACTCGCCTTCGTCTGTCAGCAACATGGTGTGAAAAGCTTTGATATCTTCAATTCTAGCTTCAATCGGAAAATCTTTGTCTTGAATTCGAATTTTGTCTCCAATTTTGTACGGAAATGAAAAAAACATGACCACACCAGCGGTAATATTACTCAAAATGGACCACTGAGCAAAAAGAGCTACACCAACAAAGGCAGTAAAAGCTGTGAAATAACCGAAAATACTTTTTGAGTCCACTCCCCACGCCAAAGGTATGAAAACAATGAGTAAAGCACTCAAAAAAATATCGACATGTTTTTTGATAAGATTACTTCGTCGTTCGGTTTTTTTAGACAACGAGGCAAACCTTTTGATGAGTCGATGTGTGATAAACCGCAAGAGCCAAAAAACGATTAATGCGATGGCAGTCAGCCATATTTGCGATTCGTAATTACTCCAATTAAAATTCATATAAACGATGTTTTTTCAATTCGATAAATAATTTTTCGGTAGGCAATCCGACAACATTGTTGTATGACCCGATGATTTTTTCAATACCAATAGCTCCAATCCATTCTTGGATTCCATAGGCACCTGCTTTGTCAAACGGTTGATAATTGTCGATATAATAAGCAATTTCTTCAGCTGAAAGTTCTCTGAAAAAAACTTGAGTTATATCACTAAAAAAGGTACAAAAATCTTTTCCTTTTAAGCATACAGACGAAATCACTTCGTGAGATTTTCCAGAAAGTAATTGCAACATATTTGTCGCTTCTTCGGTATTTTTGGGTTTGCCTAAAGCTTTGTTTTCAATCCAAACGATGGTGTCTGCGGTGATAACAACGGTATCTGCCGGAATGTCGTTAAAGGCTTCGGCTTTTTGTTTGGCTAAATATTCGCTGATTCTTTCGCGTTGTAAATCGTTTGAAAAAACCTCTTCAATCGGGCGAGTTTCTAGGTCAAATGAAATCCCAATTTGGGTAAGTAATTCTTGCCTTCTCGGCGATTGTGAGGCTAAAATAATCTTTTTGTTGTTGGTCAAAATAACTATCCATTTAAATCAAGGCTTAAAATTACGATAGAAAAAATACTTAGCCAAATGATTGTGGATAGGATATTGGCAGAAAAATTAAATTTTTTAGCATTTTTAGCATTCCATAAAATATACATCAAATAAATCATCGGCAAGACGTTGAAAATGAGTAGATAATAAGCAGTGTATTCGTGCTCGGATAAATGGAGTACAATAAAAATAATGAGCAATATAAACGGAATCAGTGTGAGAAAAGTGGTGCGTTTGGCTCCTTTTTCACGTCCGTGCAAGGTGGCTAAAGTTTTTTTATTTCGACGTATGTCATACTGCATAAATTGTAAATCCAATAAAATAGTTTGGATGAAAAATAATATCCATAGAAAAATTCCTAATGATAGAGAAAACCACAAAACAGGTTCGTTGGCAAAAAAATGTTCTTCTGAATCTTGTGATGTAGGTAAATCGGTGAAAATTTCTAGAAAAATAGGGAAGGTGATAATGAACGCAAATACAATATTATCTATCAATAACACTTTTCGCCACTGTGTTACATACAGATAAAGTATAGCTGCCAAAGCTAATGTGTAGCCGAAATAAACAGTTTTGTCGATGGCACTTGAAACAATAAAACTAACAGCGATGGCAAACATATTCAGTCCTAAATACGTGTAATAAGCACGGTCAATATCTTTGATAATTGTTCGATGTGGATTTTCTTCTTGACGAATAATCCGATAGAGGTAAAGCCCAGCCAATGCCACAATGATTGTTGATAGGAAAAAACCTAAAAAATAAATATCGGTAAGTACTAATCCTTCTGCAAAATGTCTGAAAAGCAAGAAACGCAATAGCATAACGGCAACGAATATTTGCAAGATACTTTGCCATTGTTTGTTTTTTAAAATTTTCATAATCTATAGGTTTTGAGTTGTTTCAATATGAGTTACTGTAAAAATACATATTTTTTTAATACAAAATATGTTAAAATTAAGATTGTGTTTTTTTTTGTTTTATGTCTAATAAATAAAAAACCCACTGAATACAGCGGGTTAAATAAAATTTTTAGAATTAAAATCAAAGTGTGGCGTCATAGGTTTCCATCCACTTATGTTGGACTTTCAACACTTGCTCAATCACATCTCTGACCGCTCCGTTGCCGCCATTTTTGTGCGAAATATATCGGCTGATTGACTTGATTTCTGATACTGCATCTTGCGGACAAGTAGGAAGTCCAACTTCTTTCATTACCCAATAATCCGGAATATCGTCGCCCATATACAGAATTTCTTGTGGGTTTATATTATGTTTTTTGATGTATTCTTCGAAAACAATTGTTTTTTGTGGTATGCCGAGATAAATGTCGGTAACACCAAGATTTTCAAGACGTTTTCTTACTCCGTCGTTTTTTCCGCCGGAAATAATACAAATATTAAATCCTTTTTCTTTCGCGGCTTTGAGAGCATATCCATCTTTCACATACATTTGCCGCAACAGTTCTCCATCGTTTGAAATATGCAATTTTCCGTCTGTAAGTACGCCATCAACGTCAAAAATAAAAGTGTTGATGCGATTCATAATTTCTTTATAGCTTTCTGCCATGATATTCTTGGATTGATTGAGTTAAATTTTGATATATTTTTTGGGTTAATTCGTTGTTGATGAAATTGATATGAGCGTCTATTGTTTTTTGATCGTGTCGAATAGCCGGACCGGTTTGTGCTTCAAACGCAGACAAAACATCTAATTTGCTGATAGTTTCCTGTAATAAAGGTTGTAAAATCTTACTCGGAATTTGATTTTTCTGACAAATATCTTCAGCAATTGTACACAGATGATTCGTGAAATTGTTAATAAAAACCGCCGCTACGTGAATGGATTTTCTTTGTTCAGAATTAATGAAATGCACTTCTTTACTCAGGATTTTTGCTAATTTTTCCAACAAAGCCAAATCGTTTTTGTTTTCGGCTTCAATGCAAATTGGAATTTTTTCAAAGGTTACTTTTTTGTTTTTTGAAAAAGTTTGCAACGGATAAAAAACACCTCTGCGGTTTTGAGAATGAAGCGATTCCAAAGCGGTTGAACCAGATGTATGAACCACTAAATTATCCGAAAAAGGCAACATCGAAGACACTTCATTAATTGCATTGTCGCTCACGCTGATTAACGTAACATCGGCAGGTTTGAGGTTTTGAATATCTTGACAAGTAACGACATTTTTAGAAAAATCATTCGGTAGATTTTTAATATTTCTGGCGTAAATTTGTTGAAGATGTAAATCATTATGAGATAATATTTCTCGAATAAGATGATGAGCTACATTTCCAGAACCGATGAGGTTAATCGTAATCATATTTGATAAATTATCTGAACAAAGATAAGGATAAAATTATTGACTAAAAGATGCTCTTAGATAAGGTTTTTTATGTCAAAATGACGTTTACGTTCCTTTTTAGAATTTAAAATAAGACAAAAAGTCAGTATTATACAAATGGAATAACTTTTGAAATTAGCTAAGCACAATTAAAAAATTAAGAAAATGAACTTAAATAATTTTACTATAAAATCACAGGAAGCCTTGCAACAAGCACAAGTTATTGTACAAGGTTTGGGACAGCAACAAATCGAGAATGAACATATTTTCAAAGCTGTTTTGGAAGTTGATGAAAATGTAACACCATTTATTTTGAAAAAAGTAGGTATCAACATTCCGATTTTTACACAAGCATTAGACGCTATTATAGAAGGATTTCCAAAAGTAGAAGGTGGGCAATTGGGTTTATCTCGACAAGCCGGAAGTATGATTACCAACGCACAATCGATTGCACAAAAAATGAATGATGAGTTTGTGTCTATCGAACATCTTATTCTGGCGATATTCAAATCCTCAGGAAAAGTATCGCAGTTATTGAAAGACCAAGGCGTAACAGAAAAAGATTTACAAGCCGCCATTCAGGAGGTGCGAAAAGGAGAACGGGTTACGTCTGCCTCGGCAGAAGATACGTATAATTCGCTAAACAAATATGCGAATAATCTCAACCAATTAGCCAATGACGGAAAGTTAGACCCGGTTATTGGTCGCGATGAGGAAATTCGACGTGTACTGCAAATTCTATCCCGAAGAACGAAAAATAATCCAATTTTGGTTGGAGAACCTGGTGTCGGAAAAACGGCCATCGCAGAAGGAATCGCACATCGTATTATACAAGGTGATGTGCCTGAAAATCTGAAAGATAAATATTTGTATTCTTTGGATATGGGGGCTTTGATTGCCGGAGCAAAATACAAAGGAGAATTTGAAGAACGTTTGAAAGCGGTCGTGAAAGAAGTTACTTCTTCCGAAGGGCAAATCATTTTGTTTATTGATGAAATCCATACCTTGGTTGGAGCCGGTGGAGGAGAAGGAGCGATGGATGCTGCGAATATTCTCAAACCTGCATTGGCTCGCGGAGAGTTGAGAGCAATCGGAGCGACTACTTTGGATGAATATCAGAAATATTTTGAAAAAGACAAAGCACTCGAACGTCGTTTCCAAAAAGTGTTGGTCGATGAACCAGACACCGAAAGTGCGGTATCAATTCTTCGTGGTATTAAAGAAAAATATGAAGCACACCACAAAGTTCGTATCAAAGATGAGGCGATTATCGGAGCGGTAGAGTTGTCGCAAAGATATATTACCAACAGATATTTGCCAGACAAAGCGATTGATTTGATGGATGAAGCGGCAGCAAAACTTCGTATGGAAATCAATTCAAAACCGGAAGAATTGGATGCTCTTGACCGTAAAATCATGCAGTTGGAAATCGAAATTGAAGCTATCAAAAGAGAAAATGATGAAAACAAACTCAAAGCACTTCATATCGATTTGGCTAATTTGAAAGAAGAAAGAAATGAAATCTATACTCGATGGAAATCAGAAAAAGATGTTGTTGATCATATCCAAAATGAAAAAGCCAATATCGAAAATCTGAAGCTGGAAGCTGATCGAGCAGAACGAGAAGGTGATTATGGAAAAGTAGCTGAAATTCGATACGGAAAAATAAAAGATGCAGAAGAAAATTTGGCTAAATTACAAGCTGAATTAGCAGATACACAAAAAGGTAATTCGTTAATTAAAGAAGAAGTTACTTACGACGATATTGCTGAGGTTGTGGCAAAATGGACCGGAATTCCAGTTACTAAAATGTTGCAATCGGAGCGTGAGAAATTACTGCATCTCGAGGCGGAATTACACCGTCGTGTGGTTGGGCAAGAAGAAGCTATTCAAGCAGTGAGCGATGCAGTTAGACGTAGTCGTGCTGGATTGCAAGACCCGAAAAAACCGATTGGCTCGTTTTTGTTTCTCGGTACAACTGGTGTCGGAAAAACGGAGTTAGCAAAGGCATTGGCAGAATATCTGTTTGACGACGAAAATGCCATGACCCGAATCGATATGAGCGAATATGCAGAACGTCATAGTGTGAGCCGATTGGTTGGTGCACCTCCGGGATATGTTGGCTACGATGAAGGTGGTCAATTAACCGAAGCGGTAAGAAGAAAACCATATTCTGTCATTTTATTGGACGAAATAGAAAAAGCACATCCAGATACATTTAATATTTTGTTGCAAGTGTTGGACGAAGGGCGTTTGACGGATAACAAAGGGCGTTTGGCTGATTTTAAAAACACGATTATTATCATGACTTCCAATATGGGAAGCGATATTATTCAGGAAAGTTTTGATAATCGACCATCGCAAGAAGAAATCGAACAAACTAAACAAGATGTGCTGAATTTATTGAAACAAACCGTGCGTCCGGAGTTTATCAACCGAATCGACGAAATTGTGATGTTTACGCCGTTGAGTGAAGAGAATATCAAGCAAATTGTACAAATTCAATTACAATCGGTATTCGGTATGTTGGCAGAACAACACATTACGATGGATGCAACGCCAGAAGCAATGGCTTATTTGGCTCACAAAGGTTACGACCCGCATTTTGGGGCAAGACCGGTAAAACGAGTTATTCAAAGAGAAGTGTTGAATGAATTGTCTAAACAAATTTTATCCGGAGAAGTAAAAACAGATAGTATTATTCTACTGGATTCCTTTAACGGAGAAGGATTGGTTTTCAGAAATCAAGACGATTTGTAAGGAATAAATTAGAGGAATAATATAGAAAAGCTGCTCAATTGAGTAGCTTTTTTTGTACAAGTTGAAAAGATTTGTTGTATCTTTATATTGTAAACATAAAAATAAAAAATATGGAAAATCATAAAAAAATATTTGCAGGAAGCGAAATTACCGCTTTGGCAGTGAAAAATATTCTCGAAGATAATCAAATCGACTATGTAGAACGCAATGACGTACAATCGGCAGTTCGAGCCGGATTTGGTTCGGCAGATTTGGCGGTACATATTTTTGTTTTTGAAGAAGATGTTCAGAAAGCTCGCATTCTTTTAGCTGATTTTGAATTAGTTGATGAAGATTGAGTCGCAAATATGGATTATATCAATCAAACGATTCGCTACGTAAAGAAAGAATTGCAAGGAGCTGAAGCCGGACACGATTGGTTTCATATCGAAAGAGTGTATAAAAATGCTTTGCAGATTTTACAGCACGAACAAGCCGATGAGCAAGTTGTTATCCTCGGTGCGTTGTTGCACGATATTGCCGATAGCAAATTCCATAACGGAAACGAAGAAATTGGACCAGAAAAAGCTTTGGCGTTTATGACTTCTATTCAAATTGATGAAAAAGTAAAAAATCATGTTGTAAAAATCATCAGAAATATCTCGTTTAAAGGCGGAAATTTTACCCAATCATTTTCATCGACAGAATTAAATATTGTGCAAGATGCCGACCGATTAGATGCGTTGGGAGCGATTGGTATTGCCAGAGCTTTTCATTTTGGTGGTTTTCATAATAGGATTATTTATGATCGGGCAGAAAAACCCAAGATGAATATGACTAAAGAAGAGTACAAAAAACACGTCGGAACGACAATCAATCATTTTGATGAAAAATTGTTGCAATTGAAAGACAGGATGAATACTTCTACAGGCAAAAAAATAGCTACACAACGACACCAATTTATGACCCAATTTTTAGAGCAGTTTTATGCCGAATGGAATGGCGAACGATAAAATAAATATGAGCGAAAACGAAAAACAACAACAACTCCGAAAACATAAAACCATTGCCACAGGTTTGTTTGTACTGATGGCTGTGGTCTATTTTGTATTGGCTTATTTTACCAAATATCATCCGCAAAAATGGATGTTTTATGTCAAAGCTTTTGCCGAAGCCGGAATGGTCGGAGCGTTGGCGGATTGGTTTGCCGTAACTGCTTTGTTCCGTTATCCTTTCGGATTGAAAATTCCGCACACGAATCTCATTGAAAAAAGCAAAGATGCAATCGGTGAAAATCTGGGTAATTTTGTAACAGACAATTTCTTAACGCCTTCGACAATTCGCCCATATATCGAAAAATTAGATGTGATGAAATTTGCATTAAACTGGTTAGAAAAACCAAAAAATCAGCAAATTGTTTCGGAACAAATCGTGGGATTATCACATTATATTATT